>NZ_RZST01000187.1:0-11570 GCF_003997575.1 Mesorhizobium sp. M1A.F.Ca.IN.022.07.1.1 | reverse complement strand
GGCAGAAGGACGAAACCTGGGGGTAGCCGCCGAACAGCCCGACCACGATCAGGTCGCGCACGAGTTCGGCGGAAAAGATGCCGCCGACGGCCCGCGCCGCGCCTGCGAAGGCGCCGATGGCAAGCGCGCCGGAGACGTTGACCACCAGCGTGCCCCAGGGAAAGGTCTCGCCGACGCTGCGGCCGACAAGGCCCGACAGGAAGAAGCGGGAAACACCGCCGAGGAAGCCGCCGATCAGGACCAGGGCGCAGGCCGCAAGGCTCATCGCTTCTTTGCCTTTCCACAAAGCGATTCCTCGCGGGAATCGCGCCATCAAGACAGGCGTGTGCGAGCGGAAAAAGAAATCCTGCCGCGCGAAAGCACGCCTGGCAGGAGTCATCAGCCCAGATGCGAAAAGCTCGGGCGGTTTCGGGGGAACCCCATCCCCATTTGACGAGGGAAACTAGGTGGTCGCGGGGTCGCGGTCAATCGGGGCCACTATGGTTGCGACGCGTTTCTTCGCGCCCCGTTAACATTTGCCGAATCCGTTATGGTGGCGGACGCGGTGGCGGACGAGAGACCGGAACTCCCGGGGCTGACGCAGAAGCGGCCGCGATCCCTCGTCTCTATGCGTTTCCGGCGTGTCGGAAATTTTGCGAACCAGGCTACGACGTGACCTTCTTCAGCACGATGGTCTGCGGCTTGCCGTCCAGCGGATCGACCTGGTGGCGAGTGTCGGTGAGGAAGATCAGCCGATCATCGACAGTTATGCGGGCCTGCAGCGCGTAGGCCCTGCCGGGCTGGATTGCCTTGGGATCGAAGCCGATCTCGAATTTGATCGGCACTTGGCCGGCCAGGACGATCTTGCGCTGGCCGAGGAGCGTTGCCGGCGCGCCGGCCAGCGAGATGTCGGCGAGTTCGACCGAAAGCACGGCATTGGGCGGCAGCGCGATGCGCTCGCGATAGGTCACCTCGCCGGCAATCGTCTTTTCGGCGGCACTGGTGAACTCCGGCACGGCAAGCACGCCGACCACCAGCGGCACAAGGCCGAAGATGAAAAATTCCGCGATCCTGTCCAGCATAAGATTGCTCCCGCCCAGCAAATCAAACCGATTTGCAAGGTCGGGAAGGATTGCGGTCGTTCGATGGCCTTGGGGAGGAAATTTCGCCGGCTTGTCCCTCAGGCGGATTGCCAACCGAAATTGCGAAGAGCAGTTCGGGGCGACCCTCTTCTCCCCAAGGGGAGAAGGTGCTGCGAAGCGCGCCAGATGGGGCGATCGCCAAGGCAATGCCGTCCTGGCTTACTTGTCCGGGGTCTTCCAACGATCCGCGGCTTCGTCGTCGGCTTCCTTGGCCTCGACCCAGCCGCCTTCGGAGCCGTCGGCACGGTGCTCCTTCTTCCAGAAAGGCGCACGCGACTTCAGGTAATCCATCAGGAAATTCGCCGCCTCGAAGGCCGCCTGGCGATGTGCGGAGGCCGCGACCACCAGCACGATGTTTTCGCCCGGCGCGATTTTTCCATGGCGGTGTACGACGGTGAGCCCCTGCAGCGGCCAACGCCCGATGGCCTCAGTGGCGATGCGGCCGATCTCGGCCTCGGCCATGCCGGGATAGTGCTCGAGCTCGAGGGCGGCGAGCGCGCCTTTTTCGTCACGGCAGAGGCCGGAGAAGGTGACCACGGCGCCGATGTCGGCACGGCCTTCGGTCAGCGCGGCAATCTCGGCGGCGACGTCGAAATCCTCCCGCTGGACGCGGATGGCCGGCACGACCGTGCTCGCCATCTCAGCCCCCGGTCATTGGCGGAAACAGCGCGATCTCGCGCGCGCCCGCGATTTTCTCGCGGTGGCCGACATGTTCCTGGTTGATGGCGACGCGAATGACGTCCGGATATTGCAGCGCGTTTTCGTATTCCTCGCCGCGCGACTTCAGCCAGCGCAACAGGTCGGCGACGGTCTCGACGCCGGCGGGCAGTTCGACATGCTCTTCCGGCTTGCCGATCCGCTCGCGCACCCAGGCGAAATAAATGAGCTTGGTCGACATCTCACTCGTCCATGATGTGTTTCAGGCCGGCGCGGAAATAGTCGTAGCCGGTGTAGAGGGTGACAAGTGCCGCGATCCACAACAGCACCAGGCCGATTTGGGTGGTCAGCGGGAAGATCTTGTCGCCGGCCGGGCCGACGAGCAGGAAGGCGATGGCGACCATCTGGATGGTCGTCTTCCATTTGGCGAGTTGCGTCACCGGCACCGAGACCTTCAGCGCGGCCAAATATTCGCGCAGGCCGGAGACAAGAATCTCGCGGCACAGGATGATGATCGCCGCCCATAGCGACCAGCCGGCAATGCCGGCATGGCGGTCGGTGTCGGCGGCGAGCAAGAGCAGGCAGGTGGCGACCAGGAGCTTGTCGGCGATCGGGTCCAGCATCTTGCCGATGTTGGAGGTCTGCTGCCAGGCGCGCGCGAAATAGCCGTCGAAATAGTCGGTGATGGAGGCGAGCAGGAAGATGGCGAGCGCCGACCAGCGGGCAAAGTCGGAGGACTTCAGATGGCCCTCGAGAAAAAAGCACAGCACCACCAGCGGCACCGCGATGATGCGGGCGTAGGTGAGGATGTTCGGCAGGTTGAACGCGCGCTGGGCCATATCTGATCGGGATCTCTCTCCGCCTGCCTACTCAAATCAGAAGCCAATGTGGGGGGTCAACAGGCGAGATTCGATTGGTCAACCCAAAATAGGCGCAAGAATGGTCAGCTGTCATGAAAATGATTGTAGACCAGCTTCGCCACGTGCTCGGAAATGCCATCGACCTTGACCAGGTCCTCGACCGCGGCGCGGCTGACCGCCTTGGCGGTGCCGAAATGGTGAAGCAGCGCCCGCTTGCGGCCTGGGCCGATGCCGACGATCTCGTCAAGCGGGCTCTTGACCATCTCCTTCTTGCGGCGGGCGCGGTGCGAGCCGATGGCGAAGCGATGCACCTCGTCGCGCAGGCGCTGGACGAAATAGAGCACCGGGTCGCGCACCGGCAGCGTGAAAGAGTCCCTGCCCTTGACGAAGAAGCGCTCGCGCCCGGCGTCGCGGTCCTGGCCCTTGGCGATGCCGATGGCGACGACCCGGTCCTCGATGCCGAGATCGGAGAGGATCTTGCGCACCGCCGTCATCTGGCCCTGGCCGCCGTCAATCAGGATGACGTCCGGCCATGCCGGGAAGCTGCCGTTTCCCTCGACAAGATCCTCTGCCGCATCGTCCTCGGCCTCCGCGCCCGCTCCGATTGAAGGCTGGACGTCGCCATGCTCCCTGAGGAGCCGCGAGAAGCGGCGCTCCATCACCTCGCGCATCATGCCGAAATCGTCTCCGGGCGTGATCTCGGTCGAGCGGATGTTGAACTTTCGGTACTGGTTCTTCACAAAACCTTCCGGCCCGGCGACGATCATGGCGCCGACCGCATTGGTGCCCATGATGTGCGAATTGTCGTAGACCTCGATGCGCACTGGCGGCCTTGCGAGGCCGAAGGTCTCGGCAAAGCCTTGCAATAGCCGCGCCTGCGTCGACGTTTCCGCCAGCCTGCGGCCGAGCGCCTCACGCGCGTTCTGCAGCGCGTGATCGGTGAGATCCTTCTTCTCGCCGCGCTGCGGCACCGAGATCGCTATCCTGCGCCCGGCGCGGGTTGACAGCGCCTCGGCGAGCAGCTCCTGCTCCTGCACCGGCTGGGAAAGAAGCAGCGTACGCGCCGGCAGCTTGTCGTCATAGAACTGCGCGAGGAAGGAGCCCAGCACCTCGGCCGGCTCCAGCGCCGGATCGGCCTTGGGGAAATAGGCGCGGTTGCCCCAGTTCTGGCCGGTGCGGAAGAAGAACACCTGGATGCAGGTCTGGCCGCCTTCCTGGTGGATTGCAAACACATCCGCCTCCTCCACCGTCTGCGGGTTGATGCCCTGATGCGCCTGCACATGCGATAGCGCCGCGAGGCGATCCCGGTAGATAGCGGCCCGCTCGAAATCGAGCTCTTCGGAGGCTTGTTGCATGGCGGCCGAGATCTCGGTCTTCACCTTCTGGCTGCGGCCGGAGAGAAAGTCCTTCGCCTCGGCAACCAGCTCGGCATAGCCCCGATGCGATATCTCGCCGGTGCAGGGACCGGCGCAACGCTTGATCTGGTAGAGCAGGCAAGGTCGCGTGCGGTTCTCGTAGAAGGAATCCGTGCAGCTTCGCAGCAGGAAGGCGCGCTGCAGCGAATTGATGGTGCGCCCGACCGCGCCGGCGGAAGCGAAGGGCCCAAAATAGTCGCCCCTGCGCGAGCGCGCGCCGCGATGCTTATAGATACCGGGCGAGACATGGTCGCCGGTAAGCAGGATGTAAGGGAACGACTTGTCGTCCCGCATCAGCACGTTGAAGCGGGGCCTCAGCCGCTTGATGAGGTTGGCCTCGAGCAGCAGCGCCTCGATCTCGGTGCGGGTGACGACGAATTCCATCGTCGCCGTCTCGCGCACCATGCGGCCGATGCGGGCGGTGTGGAAGCGCCCCTGCGCATAGTTGGTGACGCGCTTCTTCAGGCTGCGCGCCTTGCCGACATAGAGCACGTCGCCGGCGGCGTTCATCATTCGGTAGACGCCCGGCTGGTTGGGCAGCCGCTTGACCAAAGTCTGGATCACCTCGGCGCCGACCATGCCGTCGGCGTCGCCGGCATGCGGCGTCCAGTCGATCGCGGTGAAAGCGACGTCGGGACCGGCGGCAACCGCCTCCGGCTCGACGATTTCCTCCGACGCCTCGTCCTCGATGTCGAGATCGGGCGGCAAATCATCGGCGGCGCCGAGGGGGCTGTGTTTATGGGCAGGACTCATTCCACCATGCCTGTCACATCGGGCGTCTGCCATGCAAGATGCTGGCCGCCGTCGAGCGCGATCATCTGGCCGGTGACGGAGCGCGCCTCCCAGAGATAGCGGATGGTGGCGCCGAATTCCGGTAATTGTGGGCCGCGCTTCAGAATCAGCCCTTCGACCTGCCTGCCGAAATCTTCGTCGTCCTGGCGCTTGTTCTTCAGTGTCGGGCCGGGGCCGATGGCATTGACGCGAATGCGCGGCCCCAGCGCCTGCGCCAGCATCTGGGTCTGCGTCCACAGGGCCGATTTCGACAGCGCGTAAGAGAAATAGCGCGGCGTCGGCCGCCAGACACGCTGGTCGATGACGTTGACGATCAGTCCCTCCGCGCCTTCCGGCAAGGCCCGAGCAAAGTTCTGCGCCAGCAGCGCCGGCGTCTTCAGATGAATGGCGAAGTGGCGGTCCCAGGCCTGCCAGTCGAAATCCTCGACACGGTCGTCGACGAACAAGGAGGCGTTGTTGACGAGGAGCGTGACCGGGCCAAGGGCAGCTTCGGAGCGGCCGACCAGATCGCCGACGGCTTTCATATCGGTGAGGTCGGCGGCGAGCACGGCGGCACGGCCGCCCTGGTTCCTGATGCGGCTGGCCAGCGCCTCGGCCTCGGCTCCGGAACGATTGGCATGGATGGCCACGTCAAAGCCATGCGCGGCAAGGTCCTCGACGATCGCCTTGCCGATCCTTTTCGCTCCACCCGTCACCAGCACCACGCCAAAGGCTTCTTTCATGTCGTCAATCCTCTATCGGCTTCACGATTCCGGGAAGCCGGCACAATATGACGGGCCAAGCGTTAAATGCCATTTCTACCTGGGGCAGGAATGTGGCGAAGCGGCCCGTACGCACGCTGCCGACCCGGATTGCGGAAGTTTCATAATGCAATATAGGTCCCCGAACCCCTTGAACCAAGCGGTGTGCAGCGCAACATGACTAGCGTGCTGACATTCGCTGTTGCGAAGATGCAACGTCACCTTTTGGCCTCATTCGCGCCAGGGAATTACCCAAGTTCAGGTTCGCTTCAGCCGTATTTCAGCACGACATTTGGAACCGTTGAACGCCAGGCCCGTTTATCCCCCCGGACGGGCCGGGGGCATTCATGAACATAAAAAGCCTCGTGTCTTGTGGCTTAAGGAGTAAACAACAATGCAAGCTAATCTCAAGTTTGCGCGGCCGCTGGCGGTTGCGCTCGGGCTCTTCGCCCTCGGTGGTACCGCTTATGCCGCAGACGCCGTCACCGAAGAGCCGCCGGCACCGGCCCCGGTCGCCGAACTCCCCGTCGCTTCCTGGGCCGGCCCCTATGCCGGTATCAGCCTCGGCTACGGCTTCAGCGGCCATGCCGACGCCCGCGACGCCGGCGTCAATGTGAAGACCAAGGGCTTCATCGGCGGCGTCTTCGGCGGCTACCAGTGGCAGCAGGACAACTTCGTCTACGGCGCTGAAGCCGATCTCGGTTACAATGGCGTCAAGGGCGACAGCGCGGGCATCAATGCGAAGGGCGGCCTCGAAGGCTCGCTGCGCGCTCGCCTCGGCTATTCCGTGACCCCGGAAATCCTGCTCTATGGCACCGGCGGTCTTGCCGCCAAGAACCAGAAGATCACTGATAGCGTCACCGCCACCGACGAGAGCAAGGCGATGCTGGGCTGGACGGCCGGTGTCGGCACCGACATCAAGATCACCGACAACGTGTTCGGTCGCGTTGAATACCGCTACACCGACTACGGCGACAAGGACTTCGGCGCCCTCGGCAACGTCAAGTCGAAGGACAACCGAGTCACTTTCGGCGTCGGTATGAAGTTCTAAGTCGTCCAAGCCACGACACGGAAAAAGCCGGGCCGCGCGCCCGGCTTTTTTTGTGGCTCGCGTTGCCGCAGGCCGACACGTTTGGCCGCGCCTTCAGCGCAATCCGGTGGATGGCGCCTGCTGGAAATCCTCATGGGCTGAAATCGACTGCAGCCGGTCGAGCCAATTCGCGCGCGAGCGCGTGAAGACCTGGGCGTCCGGACGGTAGTCGGCCGGGTCGGTCATGGACGCGGCGTGAACGTGGATCTCGTCGGGCCATCTGTCGGAGCGGAAGTAGAGCCTGGTACCGCAGGACGGGCAGAACCCGCGAAAGGTGTTCGGGCTGCTTTCATAGTGCCTGATGACGCCGGCCCAGTTCAGCTGCTCCGGCCTCATGCCGAGGAAAGCTGTGAAGGGAGCGGACGTGGCGCGCTGGCAATCGGCGCAGTGACAGACAAGATTTCGCGTGAGCTCCCCGGAATAGATCCAGGTGACCGCGCCGCACATGCAACGTCCCGCCAGAGATGCCATCGCTTCCTCCGCCGACTGCGTGCCCGGGCCGACCCCGCCGACACGGCCGATGTTAAGGATAGGCGGCGCGATCTGTTCAGGCTGGCCGCTTTGCGACCTTGGCGGGTTTGACCTTCGGCGGCAGTGTCTCGACGAAAGCCAGCGCACGATCGATCCACTCGGCGAGATCTGCCTCGGTTGCAGTGCCTTCCGGCGCGACATGGACATAGCCTTCCATGGAACGCCCGCCCATTTCCATCGGCCGCGCATGGGGCCGTGCGGCTGCGGCCGCGTGCCGTTCCTTGCCGACACGCACAAGCAAGCCGCGCTTCGATGTGCCAATCAGCATATTGCCGTTGATCATGAAGCAGGTGCCGCCGAACATTTTCTGTTCCGTGAAAGCGCGCCGGCCAAGGGCCGCGCGCAAGCGCTCGACCATCGGGTCGGGGGCGACGATTGTTTGGGTGACCGACTTCGCCATGCGAACCACTTCGTAATTGCACGGCCTATGCAATCACGAATCCGGGCGACAATTCAATATGGGGAGGCGCGGCGGCGAGGCTGCCGATCTCCCCCACAAGGGTGGAGATGAGCTGTTTACCCCGGCACGCAGCCCTTCAGTTCCGGAAACTTTTCGTCAAAGCGCGCGGCCCAACGTGTAAGCCGGCCGCGGCCCTTTTCCCACTGGCCGCCGAAACGCAGCGCGAGATAGCCGAGGGTGGCACGCAGCGCCAGCTGGCCGGCGGTGATCTTCTTGGGCAGTTTCGGCGGGTTGGCGTTGAGCAGGTCGAGCGCGGCGGTGATCTTCGCCCACTGACGGTCGA
The DNA here is from genome assembly GCF_003997575.1 of Mesorhizobium sp. M1A.F.Ca.IN.022.07.1.1. Classification (NCBI taxonomy): domain Bacteria; kingdom Pseudomonadati; phylum Pseudomonadota; class Alphaproteobacteria; order Hyphomicrobiales; family Phyllobacteriaceae; genus Mesorhizobium; species Mesorhizobium sp. M1A.F.Ca.IN.022.07.1.1. Next base: position 3,621 of record NZ_RZST01000187.1, on the reverse strand, counting down.
GCCAGGGCTGATAGACCATGGCGTCGGGGCGCGTGCGCCGCTCATAGACCATCGACAGCGCGCAGTCGCAGATGCCGTCGGCCAGCGCCTCCAGCACCTCGGCCTCGAGCCGCTTGTCGGGGTTGCGCGGGAACAGCACGTTCTTCGACAGCCGGTTGAGATGCTGGGTGATCGCCCGGCTGTCGTGGATCGTGCGGCCGTCCTCCAGCACCAGCACCGGGATCTTGCCCAGCGGATTGGCCGAGATCAGCTCCGCCGGCTTGTCCTCCGTCTTGACCGGCACGAGGTCGATGGCGATGCCGGCATAGGCGGCGGCCATGCGGACCTTCGAACTATAGGGAGAGGTGGAGGCGTAGAGCAGCTTCGGCATGGATCGGGTTCCTGATTGTCCGCGCGCACTGTTGACCGAATGCTCTTGCCAGAGCAACGGCCAGCGTCGCCAAAACCTACCGCCAGTTGGCCGCACCTTGTTCGAGCGGCGCGTGCCGCCGCTACTTCAGGGACCGCTCCATGATGATGGTTCGTTCGTCGTCGTGGAAGCAGTCCCGGAGCGGAAGCCAAGTCTGAAATAAAATCGCTCCGCGGTTACCGAGGACGGCACCGTCAGCACCGTCGCGCCGTTTGCCCGCGCTGCTTCCTCGATCTCCAGCATCAGCCGGCTGCCGACGCCGCGTCCCTGAAATTCAGGATCGACGAACACAGATCGAACCGTTGTTCCGTCCAGCCCCGCGGTACCGACAATTTTGTCGCCGCAAACGGCGACAAAGACTTGGCGCTTCTTGAAAAGTTGCAGCACGGCAGAGGGGCTGAAGCTCTGCTCAACGCGGGCGATGATTTCCGGCCCGTAATCCCTGGCGTTGTTTTTCCGCAGAGCGGCAACAATGACCCGGCTTACCGCTTCGGCATCGCCCTCGCCTGCCCGTCGAATTCCAAGCCACAAAGCCATGATCAGCCCTTTCTACCTGATCGACGTGCGGCAGCAGCCGACATCGCCCGGACCAGAACGGATCGTGACGATGCGAGCCGGTCGCGCAATAAAAAAGCTCCCGGAAGTTTGCCGGGCGGCAAATTTCAAGGAGCTTTCAGGACAGGCCTTTGCCATCCACTTCGCCCGTTGTCACGCCGAACTGGCGAGAGGGGCGCCTCGACGGCACCCACCCTCGCCTGTTCAGGCTCGCGAGCGAAGTTACGCGATTACTTCTTGGCCGGCGCCTTCTTGGCAGGCGCTGCCTTCTTCACGGCTGCCGTCGACTTGGCGGCTGCTGCTTTCATCGGCGCCTTGGCGGCGGGCTTGGCCGCTGCCTTCGCTGCCGGCTTCTTGGCGGCGGGCTTGGCTGCCGCCTTCGCGGCCGGCTTAGCCGCAGCCTTCGCCGCAGGCTTTGCCGCTGCCTTGGCCGGAGCCTTGGCCGGAGCCTTGGCTGCTGCCTTCGGTGCCGCTGCCTTCTTCGCTGCTGCAGGTTTCGCGGCAGCCTTCGGTGCCGCTTTCTTTGCCGGCGCTTTCGCCGCCGGCGCCTTGGTTGTCGTCTTTGCCATGCGATGCCCCTTGCGTTTTGCCCAAGGTCGTGAGTGACCCGGCGTGCTCATGCATATCTGACTCGCGGCTATCTAGCCAGCGAAGCAACACAATGAATTTCAGTTATTGAATTTTGGTTACGCAAGACGCGTTGACAAGGGCATCGGCGAAAAAAACGACAGAGAATCTTTGCCCGTCGAAGTGAAATTGCGCCGTCGAGAATTCCCGATGCTCTCTATCGCCGGATCATCCAGACATCTTGATGCCGCGCAGAGCGTAGAATGTGAGCGTATTGCTCATAATGGACAACGCACACCAAACAAAGCACCTCATCTTGTCCAGCGGAAAGATTTACAAGTCAAGGCGGAGCAGAACCGAACCGGCGAAGGGGCAAAGCTTGCGCGGCAAAAAGCGAGCTTACAGCTCACATTCAAAAAACTGCCGCTGGAGAGCTTGATCCGCTCAGGCTCCACTGCAGACGGCGTGAGGACTCCGCCGTTCCATGCTCCTCGCAAGTTCCGAGGGGAGAAAACCGTTGCGCACAGTCCTGGAATTGCTGTTCTTCCTGGTCGCAATTCCGGACGGAAAACCGCTTCGCACTTTTCCTGGAATTGCTGTTCTTCCTGGTCGCAATTCCGGACGGAAAACCGCTTCGCACTTTTCCTGGAATTGCTGTTCTTCCTTGGTCGCAATTCCGGACGGAAAACCGCTTCGCACTTTTCCTGGAATTGCTCTCAGGCCAAATGTGAGTATTCTGGTTATATTCTCGGGAGGCAGGTTGGGGATGTCTACTCGCATTGCAAAGCCAGCCCCGCGCATGCGCAAGGAGCCGCGCCAGGCGCGCTCGGTCGCCACCGTCGAGGCGATAATCGAAGCAGGTGCCCGCGTTCTAAGCGAGATCGGCTGGGCGGGCTTCAGCACCAACAAGGTGGCCGAGACCGCGGGCGTGAGCATCGGGTCGCTCTATCAATATTTCCCCGACAAGCTTGCGCTGGTCGACGCCATCCGACGCCGCCACTTCGACCATGTGCTGTCCGTCATTCGCGAAGCCGCGGCCGAGGAGAAGCCGCTCAGGCAATTCGCGCGCGAGCTGGTGCGCGGCATGATCGCCGCGCACAGCATTCACCCGACGCTGCATCAGGTGCTACTCGACGAGACGCCAGGCGACCGCGGCTCGCACGCCGCGCATGCCTCGTTCCAAGCCCGCTATCTCGAGCACTATGCGGCGGCCGTCGCGCAATACCGCCGGCGCCTGAAGAATACCGAGACCGTGGCGCGCGTGCTCTCCTCCGCCGTCGAGGGCGTGATCCACAATGCGGCGCGCCGCAACATGCTCGATGCGCCGGAGCTGCAGAAGCAGCTCGGCGAGCTGATCTGCGCCTATCTGTCCGGCCAGGGCGCGCGAGCGTGACCAGCGCGATACCGACGCCGTCAGGGTCGATAGCCGAGGCAGATCGCGCCCAGCGCGACGACGGCACAGGCTCCGATACGGAGCGGCGTCAACTGCTCGCCGAGGAAGAAGCGGCCGATGAAGGCCGCGAAGACGACGCTGGTCTCGCGGATGGCGGTGATCGGCCCGGCTGGCCCCTGCGCGAAGGCGGCGACCACCGCGCCATAGGCCAGCAGCGCGAATAGGCCGCCGCTCAAGGCCTTGCGTGTTTCCGGCGCACGCAGGTCGACAATGAGCCTGCCGCGCAGGCCGACGAAAGCCGCCGGCAGCAGGGCACCGTAGATCAGCAGCACCCAGGCGGTGTAGGCGGCGCTGTCGCCGGCGACGCGCACGCCGATCGCGTCGACCGTCGCATAGGCCGCGATGATGACGCCGGTGGCCAACGCGTAGAGGATCGATGTCACTGAGGCCCTGCCCCGCCCGACTGACAGACCCATAATGCCGCAGGCGACCAGCGCGACGCCGATGAGTTCCGGCGCGGCGAGCCGCTGGCCGGCCAGCAGGAAGCCGCCGAGCGCCACCAGCAGCGGCACGCTGCCGCGCACGATCGGATAAACCTGCCCGAGCTCGCCATAGCGGTAGGCGGCAACCAGGAACACGCTGTAGCCGACCTGAAGGACGGCCGATAGCACGACATAGGGCCAGGCAGCCGCAGCCG
>NZ_RZST01000186.1:0-11583 GCF_003997575.1 Mesorhizobium sp. M1A.F.Ca.IN.022.07.1.1 | reverse complement strand
GTCTGCTGTTGCAGCAAGCTCGAGCCCGCCACCGAAGGCCGAGCCATTTAGCGCAGCGATAAGAGGCACCCGAAGTCGAGCTAGCGCGTCGAAAACACGGTGACCTTCGCGGACCCAGTCCTCCCCCTCATTTGCTGGGCCGTTCTCAGTTCGTTGATTTCCTCATACTCACCGCCGCGCCTCATGATTGACCATGCGATACGAGCCATCTTGTTGGCAAGAGCCACGGCGACAACCTTTGGCGGCCGGCGACGCAACAAGCCGCCGATCCAGCTCGACCCGCCATCACGGCGAACATATCGCAGCACCGATGTTGCACCAAGAATGAGCAGTTGCCGGATGTATCGATTTCCTTGCTTGCTGATACGACCGAGGCGCGTCTTGCCGCCAGACGAAGTTTGTCGCGGCACCAAGCCCAGCCAGGCGGCGAAATGTCTCCCTGATCTGAAAACCTCCGGGTCAGGAACGATAGAAGCGAGCGCTGAGGCTGTGACAAAGCACACTCCAGGAATGGTCTCCAGCCGGTAGGATAGATCGTTTCGGTAATGCCAGGAGACCAGTTTCTTTTCGATCGTCTGAAGTCTCTGTGTCAGGTCGCACACCAGCTTCGCCAGTGCTTCGAGCACGAACCGGGCAAGTTCCGGTAGGTCGGTGCGCTCGCCTTGCGCGAGTTCCCGGGTGACGCGGGTCATCTGGCTGATCCCGGCCCCAGTGGAAATGCCGAGCTCGGCGAGATGGGCACGGATCGAATGCAAAAGCATCGTCCGCTGCTTGACGAGCAGAGCTCGTGAGCGATGCAGCATAGCCGCTTTTGCTGTTCGACCGATTTGATCGGCACGAAGCGCATCGTCGGGCGCATCACTGCCTCACAGATCGCCTCTGCGTCCGCGGCATCGTTCTTCTGTCGCTTGACATAGGGTTTTACATAGGCCGGCGGCATAAGCCGCACGTCGTGCCCAAAGGCCGAAAGTTCGCGCCCAATAGTGAGCAGTCCCGCATGCTTCCATCCCAATCCGGCAAGGTGCCAGTTGCTCAAAGAACTTCAACATCTGCTGGCGTCGCAACTGGCGCCGGATAACGACTTTGCCTGCGCCATCAATCGCATGAATCTGAAACACCGGCTTCGCAAGGTCGATGCCAACGGTAGAGATCTCTTCCATTCGAACGCTCCCGGTTTGTCCATCCTAACCGATGCCAACCTAGCACCAGCGGAGCGGGAGCCTTCCATCCCATCGATCAGGAGCAGATCTTGCGCTGACCCCAAGTAGCCGCTTACGCCGGGCCGGCGCCCAGTCCTTGGCAGAGCGGCCAGATCACTCACGAACAGGCGATCTCGGCGACCGGCAATCCGCGCCTGCGGACGGCGGCGATTGAACTGGCTTGGTTGTGGCGGCGTCACCAACCCGATTCAGTCCAGAGCCGCTGGTTCGGGGTCAGAACAAGAGTAGTGCGAAATCGTACGTTAAGGCGAACGAAGCGGGAACTCTAGGCAGCCCGCCGCAACCAGCTGGAAGGCGAAGCGACCGGAAACCTTCCGGCAGATGCTGCTCGCTATCCCAGGTGTAGATGCCTGTCAGATTGCTGTACTCCCAGCTCAGCGGCGAGATGTGCTTGAGCAGATGATCCGGAATCTCGCGACGCACGTTGCGTAAGTGGGTGACGGCCCGTTCGATGTAGACCGTGTTCCAGTGCACGATCGCGCTGATGACGAGGTTGAGGCCCGAGGCGCGGAAGGCCTGGCTTTCGAACGATCGGTCCCGGATCTCACCGCGCTCGTGGAAGAAGACGGCGCGCTTCAGCTTATGTGCCCCCTCACCCTTGTTGAGGCCGGCCTGGCAACGCCGGCGTAGCGCTGGACTTGAGTACCATTCGATCATGAACAGCGATCGCTCGATCCGGCCAAGTTCCCGTAGCGCCTTTGCGAGCTGGCTTTCCTTCGGTGATGCTGACAGCTTCTTAAGGATTGTAGACGGCACCACTGATCGCGTCGTGATTGACGCCGCCAGATGGAGCAGATCGTCCCAATGGTCGAGAATCAGGGTGGCGTTGATCGGCGCGCCAATGTGGTTCGACAGCGCTGGGTATGTATCTCCTTTCTCGAACGTGTGGAAGAGGTTGCGTAGCCGAGGTGCAAAGCGTTTGCCGATCAGAGCGAACAGTCCGAAGACATGGTCGCTTGCACCGCCCGCATCGGTGAAGTGTTCCTGGATGTCGAGGATCATGTCCTGATCGAACAGCCCGTCGAGCACATAGGCTGCCTCGCTTTCGGTCGGGCTGATCGGCAAGATGCTGAAGTAGCCGTACTGATCTGACAGATGGCTATAGAACTTCGAGCCCGGCTCGCTGCCGTAGTGCAGATTGACGTCGCCGCGCTTCGCCGCTCTATCGCTCGCGCGAAAGAACTGCCCGTCGGATGACGCGGTCGTTCCATTGCCCCAAAGTCGGGCATGCGGGTGACGAGTGTGCGCATCGGTGATGCATGCTTGCGCCGCGCGATAGGTCTCCGACCGGGCGTGGAACGTGCGCATCCAGCCGATCTGGTGAGCGCTGATGCCCTTGGATGCGCTCGCCATCCGTTTCGGACCGAGATTGGTTGCATCGGCCAGCACGCCGGCCAGCATTGCTGAGGCATTTCTAGGGACGTCGCCTGTGCGGACATGCGTGAAGTGGTCCGTAAAACCGGTCCAATCGTGCCCTTCCCTCAACAGGTCGGGAACTTCAACCATTGGATACATATCGCTGATCTCGGCATTCAGTTCCTCGGCGGCGGCAGGAACTTCGCCAGCGGTCGGCGTGACGACTAAGGTGCCGGCCTCAAGGCGAACACCTTCGAGCTTCCCTGACCGTGCTCTGTGCGCCAGGCGCTTCAGGTTGAAGTCGAGCATCTGCCGCGCTTCGGCCAGCCACTTTGCGCCGTCAACCTGGATGCCCAATCCGAGCCGATCCTCTTCCTTCATTGTGGTGAATGTCCACCGCGGCATCAGATGCTCGTCGAGCGGCCGGAACGATCGGCTGCCGTCGACCCAAATGTCAGCAGAGCGAAGCCAGTCTCGCAAAGCCGCTAGCGTTGCAATCTCATAGAGCCGGCGATCGGACTTCTCCTGCTCGAAGATGAGTCTTCGATCGGCCTGGCTGAGGTGGTGACCGGGACGCGATCCGGGAGTGTCCGACGGCTCTCCGCATACAGGCGTTTCAGCAGCGAAATTGCCGCAAGAAGCGGATCGTGTCGCCGCGCCGATTGGAACGTGAACGCCCGCAGGAACGCCCCTGCATACTTGTTGACTGTCGCACATTGCTCGGCCGCCAAGGCCAAGGGCGACGCCTCGTTGTCATCGACCATCGATTCGAGCTCAGGCTTCATGCGGAGCAGCCGATGCCAGCCGACCTTCTGATCTAGAACGTCCAACGCGTTCCGACCATAGTCGTTGGCGGACTGCAGGGCAGTGATCGTGTTGAGGAACATGCGCAGCGCTTTGGCGGCATCCGGTCTGCAGTCCATGTGTCGCTGCTTCTTGCGGTTATTGGCTTGCGAGAACAGGCGACCCATCAGCTTGATAAACATCGACACTGCATCGTCGGTGAGCTTCTGGCCGAGCTTGATAACCTGCGCCACGATCAAAGCGTGCCGGCGACTCGCATTGAAATCGTTGGCCAGCCATGCCGGCGTGGCGTTCCCTTCACGGATCATCTGGTCCCACCGACCCGAGCAAATCCGCATCTGCAATTTCGGATCGATCTCCAGCGTGCGCAGGAAAGCGATCCGTTCTGTCAGTCCGACCAGGTTTGACGCACCTGGCGCTTCGGGTGCCGAGCGCAGCCAATGAAAGCGGGTTTGGCTGATCGCCGGATCAACCTCCAACAGCCTATCCAATGATTGAAGCGTATCGACCGAGATTTCTTCGAGCAGCGCTCTTTCTGCCCGTCGACGAGCAATGGCGCGGGCGGCAAGACCAATGCGTTCGATCGTGTCGATGGCGGGCAGAAGAGACCCACGTTCACGAAACGTCGCGACAAGGGAACTGGCTATCGCAGCACCGTCGTCGGACATCGTGGCCCTTTGAATCGCAGCCAATAGAGCGGCTCGACGGTCTTGCCCTGTCGCGCTTCTCGTATCCAGATACACCATCAAGCGGGCCGTGTGGTCGCGGCGGGTTTCTTCACGGCGCGCATACAGTGCGAAAGTATCCAGGTCGACGCCGATCTGTTCAGCAACGTACTTTAGCATTGCGCGAGGCGGAATTTCGTCGAGCCCTAGCACTCTGCCTGGATATCGCATCAGACAGAGTTGAACGGCGAAGCCAAGCTGGTTGTGCTCTCGCCTTCGCAGTCCAACTTCAAGCCGATCGGCCGGCGACAACGAATAGTGTCGGATTAGGCTGTCCTCGTCAGCCGGCACATCGAAGAGCTTCGGTCGTTCTTGAGCCTTGAGAAGCTTCCGTTTACCCATCGCCCGACTCCGTGCACCACCAATAGGCTAGGAGCTTTGTCGAGTCGGGAGCGCGAATAAATCAAATCTGGCCCGATGCGATGGCAGTCCACAGGGATCGTATGCGCCGGTTTCCGTACTACGGCACAGTTCACGTGCCGTTCCCCGTTAGCGTACGATTTCGCACTGCTCTTGTTCTGACCCCATCCGGTCGGCGAGCAGCTTCTTCAGCTTCGCGTTCTCGTCTTCCAAGGCTTTCAGCCGTTTGGCATCGGAGACGTCCCATCCCGCCATACTTCGCCTTCCAGTTATACAGCGTCGCCTCGGAGATCCCATGCTTGCGCGCCAGGTCGCCCGCCTTTGCTCCCGCCTCATGCTCACGCAGAACCGCGATGATCTGCTCTTCCGTAAACCGCTTTCTCTTCATCACTCCGTCCTTCAATCGAGGCCGGACTCTAATCTCAGATGGAGGAAATTACCCGTGGCAGGTCACATCCATGATGCCTTGGATCTTGCAAGCATAGGGCAGAAATAGTCTCTTCCTCGGCAGTCGGTTGAGTTTGCCGTTATGCCGCCTGCCCTATCCCCAAATTAGATCGAAGGTCGCGGCGGCCATCACGGCGCCGACGACGCCTGCCTTGCTGAAGCTGGTCATGACCTCGTCGCAGCCAATTCGCGCAGTCGCCGGCACGAACGCTGACATTCTTTGCTCGTGAAAACATAGTTCGGGATGCGCGTGAATCTCGCGCACCATGCAACAATGTCTGAGCTGAGGTCGGCGACACAATTTTGGAGGGACATAGGAATTTCTTTCATTGTCCAAAGCTGCCTCGCGTCTTTTTAAGCCATCCCTTGTGGAAATGTGAACACTGAGCGTCAGTACAGCGCTGGCGCGAACGAATTCTTCAGTGGCACCGGGCCCTTAGGGCTCGGGACGGCGAGCGAAATCGCAATGGCCGACCAAAGCACGAGTTGCGTGACTATCGCGCCCCACAGAGCAGCCCTTCATCCTTGGAAAGTCCGGGGGGAAAAGCGAGCCCAGGAATGAAATAATGTAAGCTTCGGCCCCCCTCTAAGTGTCTCCCGACCAAGGTCGGGGAGACATTTAGCGTATTATGGCGCATCTCGCCTAGATCTCAGGCCTTGCAGAGCTCGGCTGCCGTGGTGCCGTCCGGGAGGTTGATTTTGGTGTAGCCGTATTTGCCGACTGACTCCATCATTTCTTTGGACCCGATATAGTCTTTTAACGCCGCGTTGAAGGCGTCGACCGTAGCCTGCTGGTTGGGCAGGAAGGCGAGGGCCGGATACCCCTTGGGACTATCGGGAAGCAGCCCGGTTACATCCATACTGGCGTCCTTGGCGGCGAACTCCCTCATGGTGAAGAAGTCGCCTACACCCGCGGCCGCGCGGCCAGCCTTCACGGCCTGCAGGACCTCTGCGGATCCGGCAACCTGTAAAATCTTCTCATCGGCGATGCCGGCCTTGCGAGCATTCTGAACGTCGTCCCAGCCCGCGCCCGTGGCGACGGTCAGACCCTTCTCGCGCAGATCCTTATAAGATTGCAGGTTCTGCGGATTGCCCTTCGGAACAATGAGAGCTGCACTGAGAACAGCGAGCGGCTCGGTGAACAGCACGTTGCGGCAGCGATCTGGCAGGATGTACATGCCGCCGGTGATGATGTCGAGGCGATCGGCATGCATGCCGGGGATGAGCGAACCCCATTCGGTCACAACCGGCTCGACCTTGGCGGTGCCCAGCTTTTTGAGAAGGTCCAGCGCCATTGCGTTCACCCAGCCGAGTGGCTCGTTGTTTGGCCCCGGAATGGAAAATGGAGGTTCGTTCGAGAAGCCAAGCCGGACTGTTTCGCCGTGTTTGATCTTGTCCAGCAGCGACTGAGCCGACGCAGACCCAGCGAACGCTGCCGTCGCGAGGGCCGCCATACCCAACGCAGCCACGTTCAGAAATACACGTCTGAAAAGATTGCTCCTAGTCCCCAAGCATCGCCACATGTTCATTTGAAAGTTCCTTCCATTGCGCTTGGCCGCTGGTCCCGCCGGATGACGTTGTGGAGAGGACGTCGAGCCAGTGCTTTTACATGGACCAGAACGCGGCAGTTTCCCGTCTCTGGCAGGCTGAAAGTCACGTCGCGACATCAGGAGAACTTCTTTCTCGAGTCGAATGTCTGACAGCTTTTCCCGCCTAGTAAAAATAGCAGCCTTGCAGACCACGATTATGCGGAATTTCACTAATGCGCGCAGGAAATCGGCGATTTTGACGTGCTGTAGGACGCTGTTGAACGCCTGAGGTGGGGTCCCTCGACAGTTGATCGTTTTGTAAACGGCAGGGCGTGACCAGACACTACCCCCAGAGCGTGCGTTGCCTCACTCTCCTGTAAGCCGTGCGTGATGGGCAAAGCTAAGCGCAACCACCATCGGACGGGAGCCGCGGCAGTCATTGGACCAGCCGTGGCACTTTCTGCAGGAGGCGTGGCCCTTCCGGGTAGCCCAGCACCGACTCGTCAGCCTGGCAGCAGGCTTGGCAAGCGGCGCGCTTCCTTGCTGTTCGTGGGGGCGTCAAGGTACTCGGATCGCTGGGACTTGAGGGAGCTATGGCAAGCTACTCTAGTTTCACCGTTAACGTTGCTGATCCGAACTGCGGAGCGTCGATCACGTGCGACGCGTGGTGCATGTCGGTATTGCAGAAAGCTTCGAGATAGCGTCATTTAGGCGAGGGATGCCGACCGCAGCACCCCGGAGCCGGCAGATCCGTCTGAACGCGGAAAACTCTTGCCGCTCGGGGTGGTAGCGTGAGGGGCTCGATACGGCGTCGACAATCGATCTACGGCGAATGCGCTGCTCCAGCGAACCCGACGTCATCGCCGGGCCCGCTACCATCCTTGTCTGATCGTGAGGGTTCGAATTGTCTCTAGTAACTGAGCATAATCTTTTGGTAGATTTCGACCGCTTTAGTCACTTGGTCTATTTCCACGTATTCGTTGGCGGTATGAGCCTGATCGATACTCCCAGGCCCCAGAATGACGCAGGGAATGTTTGCCAACGAAAGCTGGCTTGCATCCGTGCCATAAGGAACCCCAAAGGGCTTGCCCGTTCCTGCGACTTCTGCACATGCCTTAGCCGCCACTGCGGCGATTTTCGTGCCCTCCGCACTCGGAGGTGCTGGATCTTCCAAAGCAGGTAGCAAAGAACGCACGTTGATCTTATCCGGACCTTGGCGCAGCTTTTCCAGTATGTTCTCAACTTCCTGAAGGGCATCCGCCGGTCGCTCTCCCGGCGTGAGTCGTCTATCGATCCAGACACGACACGATGGCGGTACGGTCGCCAATTCTACCCCTCCTTCAATCAGGGTAATTGTGAGCGTTGGGGGGCCAACCAACGGATGCACCCGTTGGGACAAAGTCTCATTGATTTTGTCGAGCGCCAGAATGACCTTTGCCATTCCTGTAATCGCGTTCACTCCCAGATGAGGCTTGGAACTGTGAGCGGGCACACCCTCAACCTCAACCTGCCAGCGAACCGAGCCCTTATGTGCGACCACAAGCTCCAAATCAGTCGGCTCACCAACAACCGCAGCGTCGTATGAAACACCTGATTGAGCAATTGCTCGCGCCCCCTTCTTCCGATACTCCTCGTCAACACTTGCAGCCAGGACGATCGTGGCTCGGGGCTTACGTTCTCCGAGCGTGGTGAGAGCCATCAACATCGCGGCCAACGGGCCCTTGTCGTCACAGCTTCCTCGCCCATATATCCGCCCTTCCCATTCTTCAGGAGAAAAAGGGTCTGCCACCCAATTATCGACAGGTACCGTGTCCATATGCGATATGAACAAGACGCGCTTGGAAGGATCCTGCCCTGGCACCCAGGTAAAGAAGTTCGCACGGCCGTCCGTGACTTCCTGATACTCATACGGTAGGTTCCGCTCCCGGCAAAAAGCCTCGAGAAACTCGGCGATCTTTTGCTCTCCGCTTCCCTTTGCTGAGGCTGACGGGTTGATGCTCTCAATTCTGATGAGTTGCTTGAGAAGTTCGACCGTTTGTGTGCTTGTGGACGACATAAATACTCCTATCCCTCCTTGAGAATGCAAGCTTGCGGCTATGCCAGCCAGTGCTTTGCCAGAGCGACGACTTGGTCAGCATCGTCTGCAGTGTTGTAAAGATGAAGCGAAAAGCGCAGCATTCCCCGGCGGACCGAGACGATCACCTGGTTCTTCAACAAATGCTCGTGAAGCGAATGAATGCGGCTGTCGGCTTCGCGCGAACCAGCAAGTGCTGCTGGATTTCCGAGAGCAACAATACTTCCGGTGTGATTGCCTGGTTCCCCGCCGCAAACGGGTAGCCCGAGATCTAACAGGCCCGATGCAAGCCGTCCTGCAACCGATGTCGCGCTTTGTTCAATTGCCAACGTGCCGATTTCCATCAGCTGTCCGATTGATGCGTGGACCGCTATTACGCCCGGGAAATTGTAATGGCCAATTTCAAAGCGCGGCGCCCCGGCGCGCAATTTTACCGAATCGAATATGGGAGCCGATTCTGGTGCATCCCCGAGATCGACACTAAAGCGCGCGAGGTAGGCAGGGCTCAGGCGATCGGCCCATTCTCGGCGGCAATACAGAAATCCCAACCCATAGAGCCCCATTAACCCCTTGTAAGACGATGCCACCAAACCGTCGACACCAAGCCGAGTGATATCGGTATCCAAAATACCGACGGACTGCGACGCGTCGGCCAAAAGAAAAGCGCCAACCCGCTTGCAAGCTTCAGCAATCGGCTCCATCACCGTCTTGAAGCCTGGCACCATTGTGACCGTCGATAGTGTGACGATACGAGTGCGAGAATCGATGGCCTTGGTAAGAGCATCGCACGGAATTGCACCGCTATCAGCTTCTACAATGCGAAGTTCAATTCGATGCTTGTCCCTGATTTGCAGCCAAGGCAAGATGTTGTTGGCGTGCTCCAATTGCCGGCACAGTACAACATTGTCTCCGGGCCTCCAATCAATCGCGTTTCCGATTATATTGATGCCTTCCGAAGCGTTCTTCGTGATAGCGATTTCATCTGTTTCGGCCGCGATGAATTTGGCGAACCTGGAGCGAGTCCGCTCGACAAGTTGCATCATTCTTTCTTCGTCATTCAGGCCATTCAGTCTATTGTCGAGGTGCTGATCCATAGACGTTCGGGTCGTTCTGGATATAAGCCCCTGATTTGCAACATCCATGTAAATGGCGTTTTCAGTGGCCGGAAACTCCTGTCGAAGGAGGTCCAAGGGCAGAAAATGGTTTGTCATGCTCGTTATCAGATCCGTGTTCGTGGGTTGAGAATGCAAAACCTACTCATGATGCCCAATTTCTACAGTTATGAGTCGAAATTGCCATTTTAAGGAGCGGTCGAGCCACCTTGCGGGCGACCATACCATTCAGCCGAATTTACAAGGACAAGAGGTTCACCACCGAGAGGCAAATGCCTTTCGGTGATCAGATCATTTTATGGCTTGATCATTGTGGAAGTCAGGCTAATATCGCGCTAGGCAAGCAGTTTTTCTGCGCGAAAATGTTATTTTTTGCAGTGATCGTGAAATGGACCTGGATCGAGTTGATCGGAAGCTTCTCAACGCCGTGCAGCGCGACAATCGCCTTACGACAGCCGAATTGGGCGACCTCGCGGGCCTTTCTGCGACCGCTTGTCAGCGGCGACTGAAGCGACTGCGCGATGATGGTGTGATTGAGGCTGACGTTGCCATAGTCTCCCCACAAGCCGTGGGTCGTCCCATGCTCATGCTGGCGTCTATCAGTCTGGAGCGCGAGCGGGTAGATATCATTGATCGGTTCAAGCAAGCGGTCCGGCGCACGCCTGAGATCATGAGTGCGTATTATGTAACGGGCGAAGCCGATTTCGTTCTCATGATCTCTGTGCGGGACATGGCCGAGTATGAGGCATTTACCCGTCGATTTTTTCACGAGTCTGATATCAAGGCAGTCAAGACGATGGTCGTGATGGACCGGATCAAGGCATCATTAGCTTTGCCTATTGAGGAATAGTGCCGGCACTGCATCCGGGTTCGCGCTGTTTGCGGTTTTCGAGTCATCCGGAAAAGCTGCGTTCATCCGGTGATCACCCAGCCGGGCAAGGCTCGGCTGAGGCACTAATCGCCGGTGGCGACCTTCTTGGCAGGCAGGTCCATTTCCGGGCGGTCTCCTCACAAGGTGCCGCTGCAAAGGCAACGAAAATCTCCGGCAACGGGCCGTTGCGCGGTCAAAGTCTTGCGGGGTCCGGCACATCGCTGAATATATCCAGGCAACTTCCGATCATCCAGAGGTCCATCATCATCGCGGAACTACGGCACAAGAAGGGTGCTGCTGCGCCGAAGCGATCTGACGATGCGATGCGTGCCGAAGCCGTACCCCGGATCCTGTCTCTGCTCGTGGAACAGTTCCGCCACCGGGTGAGGGGAGGGTGAGGGGTGGCTGAGCTCGACCGGGGGATGCTCGGCGCGCCAGGGATGATGGAAGCCAAGCGATTGATGACCATCCCTGCCTAAAGCCGACAAGCGCGACTGCCGTTGCGCGTTGGCGCCTTCTGCCAAGACTTTCAAGAGATGACGCGACTTCGCGGCATGGCTCGGCCTCACGCCGCTGCGCCACGAGTCGCTGGCTGGCAAGTCAGTGGGCGCCGGCGAGAGCTGCGGATTTCAACCATAGGTGACCTGCCCTAGCTCTGAGGCAACAAGAAATTTCGGGCAGCGTTGCAGAGGACAACAGCGCCTATCGACAGCGCCTGTTCATCGACTCGAAACCGTGGATGGTGAAGTGGATAGATCGCTCCGAGCTCCTCGTTGCGGATGCCCAGCCGGAAATAGACCGACGGGCACTTCTCGCTATAGAAGGCGAAATCATCGGCTGCGGTCCAGCCCGGCGCGCTCAGCATGTTGTCCTGCCCCAGCAGGTCGGCACCGGTTCGGCGGATGATCTCGACCATGTCAGGGTGGTTGATGACCGGCGGTTCGCCACGCCTCAGGTCCACCTCGGCACTGGCATTGTGGCTTGAAGCGAGGCCCTCAACGATCTGCCGCAGCCTCTTCCAAGCATGCTGGCGGGTCGATTCATGCCCGCTGCGGACCGTGCCTTTCAGCCTCGCCTCGGCGGCG
>NZ_RZST01000185.1:0-11758 GCF_003997575.1 Mesorhizobium sp. M1A.F.Ca.IN.022.07.1.1 | reverse complement strand
GGATCGGAATGTTCCTGGTCTTCTCGTCATGCCGCAGAAGGTCGAAAAGCACCCAGCCGTCGATGTCTGAAAGGCCGAGATCGAGCGTGATGGCATCGGGCATCAGCTTGCGGGTCAGTGCAAGCGTGCCGGAGCCGGCCGTTGAAAGTACCCCCTTCAGTCCGGCGGATCGAGCAAGACCGAGCAGCAGCCCTCCAAAAGTCGGGTCGTCCTCGACAATAAGCACCACCCTGTCCGAGGGGTTGATCGTGTCACGATCGTCCGCAAGTTCTGGGGTACCCGAAGTGTCTTCTGGCTGGACGCCCGCCGCGATAAAGTCGGCAGGCGAAAGCTCGATCGGCGCCGCCAGGCTGCTGCTGCGCGGGCCATCGAAGGGGATGACCAAGGTGAAGGTCGATCCCTTGCCTGGCTCGCTTTCGACGCGCAGCTCACCGCCGAGCAACCGGGCGATTTCCCGGCTGATGGAAAGGCCGAGGCCAGTGCCGCCGTATTTGCGGCTGGTCGTGCCGTCGGCCTGCTGAAAGGCCTCGAAGATGAGCTTTTGCTTGTCTTCCGGAATGCCGATCCCGGTATCGGTAACGGCGATCGCCAGCGCCCGGGGCGGCGCCGCACCGTTTTTGCGGCCGGTTCTCTCGGCATGGATGTTCAGGATCACCTCGCCATTGGAAGTGAATTTGAAGGCATTTGACAGCAGATTGAGCACGATCTGCTGCAGCCGCTTTTCGTCCGTGCGGATCGTCTCAGGCAGGGCTTGCTCGATCTTGATGGTGAAGCCGAGCCCCTTGTCAGCCGCAAGCTGTCTGAAAGTCCGCTCCATATGCTGGCGCAGGTGTGCGAGCGGCATGTCGTTGATTTCGATCGACACCGTGCCGGACTCGATCTTGGAAAGATCCAGTATGTCGTTGATGAGGCTGAGCAGGTCGGTACCTGCCGAGTTGATCGTACGCGCGAAATCGATCTGCTTGTCGTTCAGATTCCCCTGCTGGTTTGTCGCAAGCAGATTGGACAGGATCAAAAGCGAATTTAGCGGCGTCCTCAGCTCGTGACTCATGTTCGCCAGGAATTCGGATTTGTATTTGGAGGTCAGCGCCAGCTGCTCGGCCTTCTCCTCCAGAGCCCGCCTGGCCATCTCGATCTCGAGATTCTTGTTTTCCACCTGCTTCTTTTCATTCTCGAGCAGTTGCGCCTTTTCCTGCAGCTCCTCATTAGTGGCGTGAAGCTCTTCCTGCTTCTTGGTGAGCTCGGTCTGACGCGACTGCAGTTCGGACGTCAAAAGCTGCGATTGCTTGAGAAGCCCTTCCGTGCGCATGGTCGCAGCGATCGTGTTGAGCACGATACCGACCGATTCCATGAGCTGCTCCAGGAAAAGGCGGTGCGTATCGCTGAACCGGCTGAACGAAGCGAGTTCGATGACCGCCTTGACCTCGTCCTCGAACAATGCCGGCAGGACGATGGCGCTCGCCGGCGGGGCCTCGCCCAGGCCGGAGGTGATGCGCAGGAAGCTCGATGGGACGTCATCGAGCATGATTGCCCGTTTGTCGGCGGCGCACTGCCCGATCAGGCCTTCGCGGAAGTCGACCCGTTGGCGGACGGTGGCCTTGCCTTCGGCGGCGTAGGACGCGGCCAGTTCCAGATAGGATTCTTCCTCGTCGCGATTGGTGACGTAGAACAGGCCATATTGCGCGTTCACCAGCGGCGCGAGCTCGGAAATGATCATCCGCGAAACCGTGGCAAGGTCCCGCTCGCCCTGCAGCATGCGCGAGAAACGGGCGAGATTGGTCTTCAGCCAATCCTGCTCGGCATTCTTCAAGGTCTGGTCCTTGAGGTTGCGGATCATCTCGTTGATGTTGTCCTTCAGCGCCGCGACCTCGCCGGAGGCCTGCACGCTGATCGAGCGGGTGAGGTCGCCCTTGGTCACCGCGGTCGACACTTCGGCGATGGCCCGGACCTGGGTCGTCAGGTTCGCCGCCAGCTGATTGACGTTGTCGGTCAGGTCGCGCCATAGGCCGGCGGCGCCCGGCACCCTGGCCTGACCGCCGAGCTTGCCCTCGATGCCGACCTCGCGAGCCACGTTGGTCACCTGATCCGCGAAAGTCGCCAGCGTCTCGATCATGCCGTTGATCGTGTCCGCCAGCGAAGCGATCTCGCCCTTGGCATCGACCGCAAGCTTGCGCTTCAGGTTGCCCTGGGCAACGGCGGTCACGACGTCCGCAATGCCGCGCACCTGGTTGGTCAGATTGGTCGCCATCAGATTGACGTTGTCGGTCAAGTCCTTCCAGGTGCCGGCCACGCCCTCCACCCGAGCCTGACCGCCGAGCTTGCCTTCGGTGCCGACCTCGCGCGCCACGCGCGTCACCTCGCCGGCGAACGAGTTGAGCTGGTCGACCATGGTGTTGATGGTCGACTTCAGCTCCAGGATCTCGCCCTTGACATCGACGGTGATCTTCTTGGACAGGTCGCCTCGCGCCACCGCTGTGGTAACTTCGGCGATGTTGCGAACCTGACCGGTGAGGTTCTCGGCCATCGAGTTGACATTGTCGGTCAGGTCCTTCCAGGTGCCGGCGACGCCGCGCACCTGTGCCTGACCGCCGAGCTTGCCTTCGGTGCCGACCTCGCGCGCCACGCGCGTCACTTCCGAGGCAAAGGAGTTCAATTGGTCCACCATCGTGTTGATGGTGTCCTTGAGCTCCAGGATTTCACCGCGCACATCGACCGTGATCTTTTTCGACAGATCGCCGAGCGCGACGGCGGTCGTCACCTCCGCAATGTTGCGCACTTGGCCCGTGAGATTGGCGGCCATGGCGTTGACGTTGTCGGTGAGGTCCTTCCAGGTGCCGGCGACGCCGCGCACCTGCGCCTGTCCGCCGAGCTTGCCGTCGGAACCCACTTCGCGCGCGACGCGCGTCACCTCCGAGGCGAAGGAGTTCAACTGATCCACCATCGTATTGATGACGTCCTTGATCTGCAGGATTTCGCCCAAGGCGTCGACGGTGATCTTCTGGGTCAGGTCGCCGGTGGCGATTGCGGTCGCGACCTTGGAGACGTCGCGCAACTGCACGGTCAAATTGCCGGCCATCGCGTTGACATTGTCGGTCAGATCCTTCCAGGTGCCGCCGACGCCCTCGACATGCGCCTGACCTCCCAGTTTGCCTTCCGAGCCCACTTCGCGCGCCACGCGGGTGACCTCCGACGCGAAGGAATTGAGCTGGTCCACCATGGTGTTGACGGTGTTCTTCAGTTCGAGGATTTCGCCCTTCACATCGACGGTGATCTTTTTCGAAAGGTCGCCCCTGGCAACGGCCGTGGTCACATCGGCGATATTGCGCACCTGCCCGGTCAAATTGGCGGCCATCAGGTTGACGTTGTCCGTCAGGTCCTTCCATGTGCCGCCGACTCCGCGGACTTCAGCTTGGCCGCCCAGCTTGCCCTCGGTGCCAACCTCGCGTGCCACGCGTGTGACTTCCGAGGCGAAGGAGTTCAGCTGGTCCACCATCGTGTTGATGGTGTTCTTCAGCTCCAGGATCTCGCCCTTCACATCGACGGTGATCTTCTTCGAGAGGTCACCCAGTGCCACCGCGGTAGTCACTTCGGCGATGTTGCGCACCTGACCGGTAAGATTCGCCGCCATGGAATTGACGTTGTCGGTCAGGTCCTTCCAGGTGCCGGCGACACCGCGCACCTGTGCTTGGCCGCCGAGCTTGCCTTCCGTGCCGACCTCGCGCGCCACGCGCGTCACCTCGCCGGCAAATGAGTTGAGCTGATCGACCATGGTGTTGATGGTCGATTTCAGTTCCAGGATTTCGCCTTTCACGTCGACGGTAATCTTCTTGGAGAGGTCGCCCAAAGCCACCGCCGTCGTCACATCGGCGATGTTGCGGACCTGGCCGGTCAGGTTGGCGGCCATCAGGTTGACGCTGTCGGTGAGGTCCTTCCAAGTACCGCCAACGCCCTCGACACGGGCCTGGCCTCCGAGTTTGCCCTCGGTGCCGACCTCACGCGCGACGCGGGTCACCTCCGAGGCGAAGGAGTTGAGCTGGTCCACCATCGTGTTGATGGTGTTCTTCAGTTCGAGGATCTCGCCCTTCACGTCGACGGTGATCTTCTTCGACAAGTCGCCAGACGCGACAGCCGTAGTCACCTCCGCAATGTTGCGCACCTGGCTGGTCAGGTTGGTCGCCATCGCGTTGACATTGTCGGTCAGGTCCTTCCAAGTGCCGGCCGCCCCCCTGACGCGTGCCTGACCGCCCAGCTTGCCTTCGGTGCCGACCTCGCGCGCCACACGCGTCACCTCCGACGTGAAGGAGGCGAGCTGCTCAACCATGGTGTTGACGATTTTACCGATGCGCAGGAATTCGCCACGAAGCGGCCTGCCGTCAATTTCCACCATCATGGATTGGGACAGATCGCCCTTGGCGACCGCGCCGATGACGCGGGCAACTTCCGCGGTGGGCTGCACCATGTCCTCGATCAGGTCGTTGACCGAACGGACGCTCGATTCCCAGCTGCCTTTGGCGTTCCTCACATGGCCGCGTTCCCCGATGCGGCCGTCCTTGCCGACGACCCTGCTCAGCCGCGCAAATTCTCGCGCCATCTGGTCGTTCAACTCGACGATCTGATTGAATGTGTCGGCGATCTCGCCGTTCAACCCTTCATAAGAATTCTCGATGCGGACGGAGAAGTCACCGTTTCGAAAGGCTTTGAGGGCGTTGAGAATCTGACGGGAATCGAATTGTTCCTTTGACGAACGAGAAACGCCCACACTCCCCTCCGCGCCTGCCCCGACAGCTAAATTAAGCCGAGGGCCAGAACGCATCGCGGCCTGTTTGGTTCCGTGCCTGTTTGAACAGGTGGTTAATCAGATGTGGCGAAGCTTGCCGTAGAGACACTCAGGCCGGATTCTTATGCAGCCGAACTGCCCGGCTCTTCTTCTCCGGCATTCGGATCGCCCGGGGCCGTTGCCCAGGCGAGCTCGACCAGCGTCACCGTGCGGCGGCCAACACCGTCGATCTGGCACACGATCAGCCCCTGCTCCTCGATGTAATCGAGCAGCCGCCGGGCGCGACGCAGCGAATGCGAGCCATACGCGCGGGCGATCGCCGCGTCGCTCGGGCAGGGCCAGCCTTCCTTCGCCGCCCTCGCGATCATCATGAACACGCCCTGCATGTCCTCCGGCAGAAGCGATGCGCGCACGGAGATGTCGCGCCACGCGTCGTCCTCGGCGATGTCCGAGCCGACGCCGGCGCGGGCGCGCGTCAGCATGCGTCGGAATTCCGAAAGGTCGGGCACCACCGAAGCGAGTCCTTCGATTCGGCAGCGGACCACGAACTCCTGATAGAGCACGCCGATGACGCGGAATCCGGCATCGGGCTCAGCCAAGATAGCGCGCAGGATACGGTCCATCCGCCCGCGCCGCTCGGCGAGGTCCTCGGCGCTCGGCTGCGGCTCGGCCGGCTCGGGGCGGATGTCGAGCGGCGCGGCCTTGGCCGCCATCAATTGATCGAGCAGGTCGGGCGAAGGCCGGCGCTGCGGCCGGACCGTCTCCGGCGGCGGTGCCGCGAGGATGATGGCGCGCGCATCTTCGAGCGTCGCTTCGGGCAGCGGCATCAGCCGCGGCGTGCCGTTGCGCGGGCTCGTCTCGGTCGATCCGATCCGCACGCTGAGCGGGCGGCGCGACAGCGCCGGACCGAGCGCCATGAAATGCCCGCGCTCGAGATCGCGGAAGGCTTCCGCCTGCCGCCGCTCCATGCCGAGCAGGTCGGCGGCGCGCGCCATGTCGATGTCCAGAAAGGTGCGGCCCATCAGGAAGTTGGAGGCCTCCGCCGCGACGTTCTTGGCGAGCTTCGCCAACCGTTGCGTGGCGATGATGCCGGCAAGCCCGCGTTTGCGGCCGCGGCACATCAGATTGGTCATGGCGCCGAGCGAAAGCTTGCGCGCCTCATCCGAGACCTCGCCTGCAGCAGCCGGCGCGAAGAGCTGCGCCTCGTCCACCACCACCAGCATCGGATACCAATGGTCGCGCGCGACCTCGAACAGCCCGCCAAGGAAGGCTGCGGCGCGCCGCATCTGGTTCTCGGCATCGAGCCCTTCGAGGTTTAGCACCGTCGAGACGCGGTGGATGCGCGCTCGCTCGCCGGCCGCCTGCAGGCCGCGCTCGGTATGATCCTCGGCGTCGATCACAAGATGGCCGTAGCGCTCACCGAGCGAGACGAAGTCGCCTTCGGGATCGATGATGGTCTGCTGCACCCAGGGCGCGCTCTGCTCCAGCAGCCGGCGCAGCAGATGCGACTTGCCCGAGCCCGAATTGCCCTGCACCAGCAGGCGGGTCGCCAGCAGCTCCTCAAGGTCGAGGGCCGCCGGCGCGCCTGCCGACGTCTGCCCCATCTCGATCGCAACCGTCATATTCTCGACTCGGATAGTCTCCCTGCGCGGGAGGGACTTAGCAACCGGCGCGCGGGGCGTCGAGCATGGGGCCAAGGGCTCGGCGCGATGTTCCACACTTAACGGCAGGCCATCGCCAGCTGAACTGGTCCGACCACCATTTCGCTGGCGCAATCCCCCGATCAGCGTATCATCCCTTGAGGGAGGGGTTCATGGCAGGAGGAGGCTTATGAACGTCGCTGCGGAAGTGCCCGTCATAGACCTGACGGTGCAAGACATTGTTTCGTCTGCTCTTTCGAAATTTCGCGCCGGCGACACTGTTTCGACCCGGGCAATGCTCGATGCCATCCGCCAATCGGACCCCGCCTGCGGAGACAGCGACGACCATCTGGTCGAACTGATCGTCATGGCCGCTGTTGGTAAGACCATGGGCGTCGTCTTCGATCACCGCTCGCCCGACGAGCGGTTGCCGCGCCTGTCCTAAACCTCGTTGCGCTGAAAAGGATTAGGCGAGGCGCTGTAAATCCTTGTTTGGGGCATGTCGGTGTCCCAGAACGCGCGTACGTCCGGGCGACATGCATTAGCTTCCCAGCGGATGCGGCATATAACCGACGAAGCCGGTGATCTTCCAGCGCCCGCCGACCTTGCGGCAGAAGTAGAGCGTCTGCCATTTCAGGCGGTCGACGCTGCCGTCGGCCTTGGCGATCGAGCCGTCGAACTTCTTGTGCAGCACAGCACGATCGCCGTCGACGTCGATGTCGCGCAGATTTGTGACGCGGAAAATCGCCTCGCGCAGCGGCTCGGCGAATTCCGTCGCGGCTGTTTCCTTGGCCTGCCGCAGCCATTCGTCGCGATAGATTTCCAGCTTGGGAAACTGCAGCCGCCAGGCGTCGGCATTGGGCAGGAAATGCGCATGCATGCCGAAGAAGCTCTCGGCGATGAAGTCGTCCTCGACCAACGACCAATCCTGGCCGAGGAAGGCGTCGATGTCGCGCCGCACCAGCATTTCCCACAGCGCATGGCGATCGGCATCGCCTTCCGGAAACGGATTCTTGTCAAAGGTCATGTTGGTTCTTCCCCTTGCGTTCGATCAGCAACCCATCGGTCGCATCTCAGGATTCGGGGTGCAGGATGCTCACGATTTGTAATAAAGCAACATGAATTTCCGAAAAAATGTTGCTTTCCGACATTGCCTCTTGGAGGATCACCTCTACAAGCGTAGACGGCTGCAAGAACGGTCCTTACGCTCGACAACAGGAGATTCATTTGCCCAAGCAGTGCTTCGGAAAGTCGCATGTCCCGCTCTCGCCTGCCGTCCGCGCCGGCGATTTCGTCTATGTCTCCGGCCAGGTGCCGGTGGGCAGCGACGGCCTGGTAGTCAAGGGCGGCATAACTGACCAAGCCGAGCAGGTGCTGCAAAACGTCAAGGCTGCGCTGGCGCTGGCCGGATGCACCATGGACGACGTGGTGAAGACCACCGTCTGGCTCGAGGACGCCCGCGATTTCGGCGCCTTCAATACGGTTTATGCCAGGCACTTCCCGAACGACCCACCGGCGCGCACCACCGTCGAGTCGCGCCTGATGATCGACATCAAGATCGAGATCGAGGCCGTCGCCTACCGGCCGGTCTGATCGCGGCCAGACAGCAACGGAGGCGCGGAATGCAGTTCGATCTGTTGATCAAGGGCGGCCGTGTGATCGACCCGGCTTCCGGGTTGGATGCGCCGCGCGACATCGCTGTCGCCGATGGCCGAATCGCCGCCATCGAAGCGACCATCGATAGCGAGACCGCCGATGAGGTGGTCGACGCCGGGGGCTGCATCGTCACCCCCGGCCTCGTCGATCTGCACAGCCACGTCTACTGGGGCGGCACCTCGCTCGGCGTCGACGCTGACCGTCTCGCCGCCAAGAGCGGCACCACCACCTTCATCGATGCCGGCAGCGCCGTCGCCGGCAATTTCCTGGGGTTTCGCCGCCATGTCATCGAGCGTTCGAAGGTCCGCATCCTTGCCTACGTCAACATCTCGTATGCCGTCTTCTTCTTGTACACCAAGACCATATCCGTCGGCGAATGCAGCGATCTCAGGCTCTGCGAGCCGCGCGAGACGGTGGCCGCGGTGCGCGAGCACGCCGCCGTCGTCGTCGGCGTAAAAGTCCGTTCCGGGAAGCATGCCGGCGGCACCAGCGGCATCGCGCCGGTCGACCTCGCGCTCGAAGCCGCAGACCGAGCCGGCCTGCCGCTGATGGCGCACATCGACGAGCCGCCGCCCGGCCGCTGGGAAGTGCTGCCCAGGCTCCGCCGCGGCGACATCCTCACTCACTGCTTCCGGCCGTTCCCCAACGCGCCGGTCTTCGCTTCGGGCGCGGTGCGGCCGGATATGCGGCAGGCGCGCGAGCGCGGCGTCATCTTCGACATCGGCCACGGCATGGGCTCCTTCGACTTCGAGGTGGCGAAGGCGATGCTGGCGGAAGGGCTGGCGCCGGACGTCATCTCGAGCGATGTGCATCTCTACTGCGTCGACGGCCCTGCCTTCGATATTCTCGTCTGCATGTCGAAGCTCATGGCGCTCGGCATGCCGCTGGTCGAGGTCGTGCGCGCCGCAACGCAGCGCCCGGCCGAAGCGATCGCCAAGCCCGAGCTCGGGGCGCTTAAAGTCGGCGGCATCGGCGATGTCGCGGTGCTGAGGCTGCAGCCCGGCCGCTTCACCTTTGTCGACGCGGTCGGTGCGTCACTTATTGCGGACCAGCGGCTGGTCTCGAATGGCATCGTCATTGGCGGCAAATGGTGGCGGAACGAGACGCCCGACCACAATGAGACCGAGCGCTTCGAGGCCCATGCGCACCACACGCATGTCGAGGTTGCGGCCAGGCACTTCGGGCGCTGATTGGCTCACCGTCGCGAATTGCTCGGCTCGCCATAGACCGGCGTCGCAATCCCCTCCATCCGCGCCTTGAGCTGCAGCGCCACGAACTTCGAATAGAAGCGCGACAGCGCGAGATTGCCGCCGTGGAACCATAGCGCCTCCTGGGCGGTCGGCTTCCACATGTTGCGCAACTCGCCCTGCCACGGGCCGGGATCGCCCTTGACGCCGGAGCCGAGGCCCCAGCACGGCCCGACCTTGTCGGCTACCTCCCGGGAAACGATCCCTGCCACGGTCTCGTTCATCGACTGGTAGCCGGTGCAGGAGACGATCGCGTCGACCGCCAGCTCGCTGCCGTCCTCAAACAGGATGCCGGTCGGCGTCAGCGATTTGATGCCGACGCCGCTCTTCACCGCGATCTCGCCGTTCAGGATCAGCTCGCAGGCGCCGACATCGATGTAGTAGCCGGAGCCGGTGCGATAGGCTTTCATAAGCAGTCCGGTCTCGTCCTCGCCGAAGTCGATGGCAAAGCCGCTGTCGCTGAGGCGCTTGTAGAAATCCGCGTCGCGCTCGCGGATGACGTCATAGAGCGCCCGCTGGCCTTTTGGGACCAGCGCGAAGGGTGTCGAAGCCACGATCATGTCGGCCTTGTCGGTGGTGATGCCCCGCGCCAGCGCCTTTTCCGAAAAGATCTCGAAGCCGACCTCCATCAGCGTGTCCGACTTCACCACCGTCGTCGGCGAGCGCTGCACCATGGTGACCTTGGCGCCGGCTTCCCAGAGGTCGACGCTGACATCGTGGCCGGAGCTCGCCGCGCCGATCACCGCGACGTGCTTGCCGCGGAATTTCTCGCCGGTCGAGTACTGGCTGGAATGCAAAAGCTCGCCTTTGAAGCTGTCCGCGCCAGGCAGATCGATCTGCCGCGGCGGCCCGTAGGCGCCGGTGGCGAACACGATGTGCTTCGGCTTCAGCGTGATGCGCTCGCCGGCGCGATCGACCACCACCGTCCAGAGCTTTTCGGGCTCGTCATAGGCCGCACTGATGCATTTGGTGGCGACCCAGTAGTTCAGCTCCATGACGCGGGCATACATTTCGAGCCAATCGCCCATCTTGTCCTTGGGCGTGAACACCGGCCAGTTTTCCGGGAACGGAATGTAGGGCAGATGGTCGTACCAGACCGGGTCGTGCAGCACGAGCGAGCGGTAGCGGTTGCGCCAGGAATCGCCGGCGCGCGCGTTCTTCTCGACGATGAGGGTGGGAACACCGAGCTGCCGCAGACGGGCGCCGAGCATGATGCCGCCCTGGCCGCCGCCGATCACCAGGCAATAGGGCTGCTCGTGCACGCCGAGCTCACGCGCCTCGCGCGCTCTTGCTTCCGCCCAGGTCTCGCGTTCGGGATCGGCCTTGTGGCGGATGCCGAGCGGCCGGGCAGGCCCCTTCTGCTCCTCGAAACCCTTGAGCTCGCTCATCGCCGTGAACAGCGTCCGGCAGCGGCCATCCTTGAGCCGCAGGATGCCCTCGCCTCGCGCCACGGCCGTCTCGAAGCTGAACCAGGCCTCGATGACGCCGTCGGCGACGCTTGACTCCCCGGACAGGCGCCAGTGCGATGGTTGCGTCGAGGAAAGCGTCGCCTTGAGCATCTCGCGGACCGCCGGTTGGCCGTCCACGGTCTTGATGTTCCATGTGAAGGTCAGCAGATCGCGCCAGTAGCAATCGTCCACGAAAAGGTGCGTCGCCGCCTCGATGTCACCCGCCTCGAGCGCGCGGCCGAATGTGCCGAGCCAGGTTGCCGCCTGTTGCGATGGTGCGATGTCGAGCATTGATGTTCGTTCCCCTGAATACGCAGATCATAGCCGCGTTGCGGCTGTTCTCAGTCGCCGAGCGGCTCCATCTCCTTCCCCGTCCGATGGATCTGGGCGTTATATTTGATGCGGCGCACCGTCTCGCGCGCCGGGCCGTCGAGCTTGTAGGCGGACGCGACCGCGAGCAGGTCGATGGCCGCAAGGAAGGCGTAGCGCGAAGCTGTCGGCTTCAGCGTGTCGGGATATTCGGGAACCGCCATCGTCAGCTGGACATCGCAGACGCGTGTCAGCTCCGTGTCCGGCGCGGTCACGCAGATCGCGTCGGCGCGATAGTGCTTGGCAAGCTCCACCGCCTCGATCACCTCTCGGGTACGGCCGGTCGCCGATATCGCGATCACCACATCGCCCGGCTTCAGCGTCGAAGCCGTCATGCGCATCAGATACGGATCGCATTGCGCGCTGATGGTGATGCCATAGCGAAACAGGCGATACTGCGTCTCTTGCGCCAGCGCCGATGAGCTGCCGCCAAGTCCGAATACCGTCACTTGCCTGGCCTTGGCGATCAGCTCCGCCGCTTTCTGCAACTGCCCTGGATCGATCTGCCGTTCGGCCTCCTGCAGCGCGCGGCGCGCTTCGCCGAAGACGGCGTTCCAGAACGGCATGCCGCTGTCGCCGTTCGTGGGTTGCGGCTTGGTGCTAAGATAGAGCGCGCCGCCG
>NZ_RZST01000184.1:0-11801 GCF_003997575.1 Mesorhizobium sp. M1A.F.Ca.IN.022.07.1.1 | reverse complement strand
GACCTGGACCGCACCAAAGAATTTCTCGATGCCGCGAAGTTCGATCTGCGTCACTGCCCGGCCCCCTCATGCGTCACGGCGCCGGTTTCCTCTCTCTGCTCCGGTGCGATTTTCGACGTGATGTTGAAGCCGATCAGCCCGATCAGGATGATCGTCACCCCATAGGAATGCAGGCTGAGGCTCCATGGCTGGCAGAGCGCGACGATGCCGAGCACCATGAGGATCTGCGATGCCGGCAAAAGGTACTTCTCGTTGACGGCGCGAAAACTCATTTGCGGATCGCTCCGAAAGTCACGCCGCGAAGCAGGTGGTTGCGCAGCAGGAAGGTGAAGATCGCAACCGGCAGCAGGAACAGGAACGTGCCCGCCGCGATCGTGGTCCAGTCCGGCAGGCCGGAGCCGATCTGCGACGGGATGAAGGGCGGCGCCGTCTGGGCGCGCCGGTTGGTCATGATCAGCGCGAAAGCGTACTCGTTCCAGGCGGTGATGAAGCAGAACACGGCGGTGGCGGCGATGCCGGTTGCGGCCTCGGGCAGCACGATCTTGAAGAAGGCCTGCATGCGCGTATAGCCGTCGACAAGTGCTGCCTCCTCATACTCTTTCGGGATCTCATCCATGAAGCCCTTCATCAGCCAGACCGAGAAGGACAGGTTGAAGGCGACGTAGAGGATGATCAGGCCGATATGGGAGTCGTTGAGGCCAACTGCCCGGTACATCAGGAACATCGGGATGGCGACGACCACCGGCGGCAGCATGCGCGTCGAGAGGATGAAGAACAGAAGGTCCGCCTCGCCGGCGATCTTGAAGCGCGAGAAGCCGTAGGCGGTGAAGGTTCCCATGCCGACGGCGAGAACGGTGCTGACCACCGCCACGATCAGGCTGTTCATGAACCGGTCGGGATATTGCGAAAGCTGCACGTCCTTGCCGACCTTCAGCACTCGCTCGCCGCCGTCGTAGATGCGCTTTTCCCACCAGGGCGCGGCTTCGTAGACTTGCGGGTCGACGGTCTTCTGCATCTGCACGCGCTTGGTGAAGAGCCGCACGAACGGCGTCACCTCGGGCTCGAACAGCACGGTTGGCGGCACGCTGACGGCGAGCTCCTTCGGCTTGAATGCCGTCGAGGCGATCCAATAGATCGGTGCGAGGAAGACCAGCGTGGCGATCAGCACCGCGGCGATGGCGACACGGTTGAGCGCGACCTCGGAAGAAGTGCGGACGGCGGCCATCTCAGCGCTCCTTCACCTTGTTGAGATACTTTACGTAGAGGTTGGTGATGGCCAGCACCATGATCAGCACGATGTAGGCGAGCGCGCAGGATTTGCCGGTGTCCCACTGCTGGAAGGCCTGCTTGTAGAGCCGGATCGCGATCAGCTCGGCGGTCGGCTGAGTCGTCATCGTGTAGGCGATGTCGAAGGTCTTGAAGGCTTCCATGGTGCGGAAGATCAGCGCGATCAAAAGGATCGGCGAGACCAGCGGCAACGTGATGCGGGTGAAGGTGTACCACCAGCTGGCGCGGTCGATCGCGGCGGCTTCGTAGAGGTGCTGCGGCACCGCCGACAGGCCGGCGAGCGACAGCAGCATGACGAAGGGCGACCACATCCAGATGTCGGTGATCGCGACGGCGTAGAGGGCGCTGTCGGGATTGGAGAGCCAGGCGAAGTCGCCGAGGCCGAAGACGTAGTTGATCGGTCCCCAGGACGGGCTGTAGAGCAGCTGCCAGAACAGGCCGACGACCGCCGCCGACATCATCATCGGCAGCAACAGCAAGGTCGTGATCAGGCCCTTCATCGGAAAGCTGCGGTTGAGCAGAAGCGCGAGGCCGAAGCCTACGATCATCTGCCCGGCCACCGACACGATCACATATTTCGCGGTGATGACGAAGTTCGACCAGATGTGATCGTCGCTGAGCAGCTCGCGGTAATTCTGCAGGCCGACGAACTGCCAGGGCTCGCTGCGGTTC
This sequence comes from Mesorhizobium sp. M1A.F.Ca.IN.022.07.1.1, assembly GCF_003997575.1. NCBI lineage: Bacteria > Pseudomonadati > Pseudomonadota > Alphaproteobacteria > Hyphomicrobiales > Phyllobacteriaceae > Mesorhizobium > Mesorhizobium sp. M1A.F.Ca.IN.022.07.1.1. Next base: position 9,842 of record NZ_RZST01000184.1, on the reverse strand, counting down.
GCGGCGAAGTTGGTGAAGGAATAGCCGAGCGAATAGATCAGCGGAAAAATGTTGAAGACGATCAGGAAAACCAGCGTCGGGATGATGAACATGTTGCGGATGGTCAGATCCGACCAGCCTCGCGCGGCGGCCCTGGATGCTGGATCAAGATTGGTAAGGGCTACCGAAGCCAACGGTCGTTCTCCCTGAAAAACAGGAATGCCGGAGGGGAAACCCTCCTCCGGCATTCTGACTGTGACGCCTACTTGTAGCGGTTGTATTTGGTGAACGTCGCCTTCCAGTCGGCGGCGGTCTTGTCGAGCGCTTCCTGGGCGGTGCCCTTGCCGCCGACCACGAACGGATAGATATTCTGGTTCAGCTGATCGAGCACTTCGGCATATTCAGGCGTTGCCCAGAAGTCCTTGACCATGAACATCGTGTCGTAGAAGGCCTTGTTATACGGCGTAGCGTTCTGGAAGGCCTCCGACTTCAGCACGGCCTGGCTGCAGGTATAGCCGCCGAGCTCGGCCCACTTCTTCTGGGTCTCGTCCTTGATGAACCACTCAAGGAATTTCATCGCCTCGTCCTTGTTCTTCGAGTACGAGACGACGGAGATGCCCTGGCCGCCGAGAGCGGCGAAGCGCTTGCCGTCCGGACCGGCCGGGTTGGCGAAGAAGCCGGTCACGTCGGCATAGGGGTTGGTGGCTTTGTTCACCAGCGGCGGGAAGAAGGCGAAGAAGTTCATGCTCATCGCGGCGAGCCCGCCAGTGATGGCTTGGTTGTCTTCCACGAAGAACGTCTTGCCCCAGCCGGGAGGCGTGAACTTGTAGAGTTCCTTGTACATTTCGAGGCCGGCGACGGCCTCCTTGGAATTGGTGATGCCGTCGACCTTGTAGGTCGCGTAGTCGCCGAGATCGCCGCCATAGCTGAAGATCGCGCTTTCGACGCCCATCGCCATCGCGTCATACGAGTTGTCGGTGTAGATCGCGACGCCGTAGCGCTTCTGGTCCGGACGATGGAAGAACTCGGCGATGTCGCGCAGCTGCGCATAGGTCTTCGGAACATCGAGGTCGTAGCCGTACTTCGCCTTGAAGGCTTCCTTCTCCTTCGGGTCCTCGAACCAGTCCTTGCGGTAAGACCAGCCGATCGCATCGCCTTCCAGCGGGATCGCCCAGTACTTGCCGGAACCGCCCGGGTACTCGGCATAATATTTGATGGTCGCGGGCGCCATCACATCGCCAAGCTTATGCTTGTTGAAGAAGTCGGTCAGATCCACATAGTGGCCCTGCGTCGAGCCGGCGCCCAGCCATTGCGAGTCGCCGACCACCATGTCGTAGGCGTCGCCATGCGCGTTGAACTCGGTGAAGGCCTTGGTCTGGAAATCAGGCCACGGCGTGGTCTGCACCGTAACTTTCACGCCCGTCTCGGCCGTGTAGTCGTTGACGAGTTCCTGCAGATAGTTCGCCGGATCCCATTCCGCCCAAAAGATGGTGAGTTCCTTGTCTTGCGCGCGGACGGATGTCCCGCAGGCAAGCGCCAGCCCGATACCAGCGATCACGCTGGTCACTATCTTGCGCATAGTTTTCCTCCCTTGTGCGCCTTCTACCTTGTCATGCGGGCCGGCATAGCGGTCGGCCCTGGCAGTTCCTCCCGTGACGGCATTTCCGGTTTCGGGCCTCCTCGCCCGACCAGAAAAATCGATCGCAACCTCCACCTTCGCTCCGCTTTACGCGTCCTGATCTGGTATTACCAATTCAAGAGGGACGTCAAGTTCTTTCTTGTGCAGTCCAAAACGGTTCCACAAGCCGCTCAAAGCGATATCCCTCTGTTTTCTATAATTTTTCGTACTCCTTGATATGCGGAGACCTTGTCTCCAGCGATGTATTGCAGTCATTGTTGTTGGTATCCTCTCCAATCTGGTCGAACCAGATTCAGGACATGTCTATTTCAGCTGGTGCCGAACCTCCAGTCGCCTTCGCTCCTGATTCCGCTACCGCCGCGCGCACCAGCGCGCCCGCCGTCCACTCGGCGACCGCCATCATGTCACGGCTGTCCAGCCCCCACATATCCTTCAGCACGATCAGCACCTCGACACCGAACATCATCGACAGCGCCTGGGCAAGACGCCTGAACTGGCGCGGCTTGAGCTGACCCTTGAGCGGAGCGATCGCGTCCTTCAGGAGGTCGATCCGATGGCCGCGCTTGAAAGCCGGTTCGGCGCCTAGCGTGCCAGCCTGCCGTCTCGCCCACTGGTCGAGCGAAAGCTTGAGCGCCGCCTTGAACGTCGCCTCGAAAGCCTCGATGCGCGGCATGGCGGAGGCGAAGAGTTCGGCAACCCGCTGTTCCGGATCTTTCGAATTCGATTTCCAGGTCAGGATCGGTCCGAGCCCCTCGTCGACGACCGCCTGCACCAGCGCGGCCTGGCTCGGAAAGTAGCGATAGGCGGTCGCGCGCGACACTTCCGCAGCCTCTGCAACCTCGCTGACCGAAGGCGTCACGCCGGACTGCATCAGCCGCGTCGCCGTTTCCAGCATCAGCCGCCTGGTACGGGCGCGGGCCCCCTTCCCGGCTCTCAGCTGCTCGGCGTCATCGGAAGCGGCTTGTTGACGTGAGACATCCATATCAATACGATACGCGCGTCTCAAAAAATTGCAATGGCCGGACCAAGCGCCAGGCCCGAAGCGGCAGGCCGCACCGCCGAGCAGGCCGGCTAACCGAGGAGACGACGGGGAAAGGCGAATGAAGCGTATCTATGTGGTCGGCACCGCCGACACCAAGGGTGAGGAGCTTGCCTTCCTGGCCGACGCCGTCGCCGTCGGCGGCGGCTCGGTCGTCCGCGTCGATATCGGCACACGCGGCGCGACCGTCCCGGTGGATGTCGCGGCAAGCGAGGTCGCCGCGCATCATCCCGATGGAGCCGGCGCCGTGCTCGGCACTGACGACCGCGGACTCGCCGTTGCCGGCATGGGTGTCGCCTTTATCCGCTTCATCCAATCGCGCGACGACGTCGCCGGCGTGATCGGCATTGGCGGCGGTGGCGGCACATCGATTGTCACCGCCGGCATGCGCGCCCTACCGCTCGGTCTACCGAAGATCATGGTCTCGACGCTGGCCTCCGGCGATACCGCGCCTTACGTCGATGTCTCCGACATCGTCATGATGCCGTCGGTAACCGACATGGCCGGCCTCAATCGTCTGTCGCGCGTCGTCCTGCACAACGCCGCCCAGGCGATCGCCGGCATGGCGGCGAGGCCGGCCCCGTCAACTGCCGGCAAGCCGGCGCTCGGCTTGACCATGTTTGGCGTCACCACGCCCTGTGTCACGGCAATGGTCGAGCGCTTGCGCGCCGACTATGACTGCATGGTCTTCCATGCGACCGGCACAGGTGGCCGCTCGATGGAGAAGCTTGCCGATAGCGGCCTGCTCGCCGGCGTCCTTGATATCACCACAACCGAGGTCTGCGATTTGCTGTTCGACGGCGTGCTGCCGGCGACGGAGGATCGCTTCGGCGCCATTGCTCGCACGAAACTGCCCTATGTCGGCTCGGTCGGCGCGCTCGACATGGTGAACTTCTGGGCGCCGCCGACTATCCCCGACAAATATCGCGGGCGGCTGTTCTATGAGCATAATCGGAATGTCACGCTGATGCGCACTACCGCCGAGGAGAGCCGCCGGATCGGCGAATGGATCGGCGGCCGCCTCGCCCGTTGCGACGGCCCGGTGCGCTTCCTGATCCCGGAAAAAGGCGTGTCGGCGCTCGATGTCGAAGGCGGCGCCTTCTTCGATCCGCAAGCCGATGCGGCGCTGTTCGAAGCCATCGAGCACACCATCAAGCCGACCGGGAACCGTATCGTGACGCGCCTGCCGCTGCACATCAACGATCCTGCATTCGCCAAGGCCGCGGCCGAGGCTTTCCTCGACATCGCCAAGAAGTGAGATCCGACAAACATGGCCGCCATCCCGCGCAAAACCATACTGGAAAGGTTCCGCAAGATGATCGCCGATGGCGTTCCGATCGTCGGCGGCGGTGCCGGTACCGGCCTGTCGGCCAAGGCCGAGGAAGCCGGCGGCATCGATCTCATCATCATCTACAATTCCGGCCGTTACCGCATGGCCGGGCGCGGCTCGGCCGCCGGCCTGCTCGCCTATGGCAATGCCAACGAGATCGTCAAGGAAATGGCCTATGAGGTGCTGCCGGTGGTAAAGAAGACGCCGGTGCTGGCCGGCGTCAACGGAACCGACCCCTTCGTCATCATGCCGCTGTTTCTCGCCGAACTGAAGACGATGGGCTTTTCCGGCGTGCAGAATTTTCCGACCATCGGCCTCTTCGACGGCACCATGCGGCAGAGTTTCGAGGAGACCGGCATGGGTTTTAGCCTCGAGGTCGACATGATCGCCGAGGCGCACAAGCTCGACCTGCTCACCACGCCTTACGTCTTCAACCCCGACGAGGCGCGCGCCATGACCAAGGCGGGCGCCGACGTGGTCGTAGCCCATATGGGCGTGACCACAGGCGGCTCGATCGGCGCGACCTCGGCGAAGTCGCTGGATGCCTGCGTCGAGGAGATCGATGCGATTGCCGACGCCGCGCGCTCGGTGCGCAAGGACGTCATCCTGCTTTGCCATGGCGGGCCGATCTCCATGCCCCATGATGCGCGCTACATCCTCGAGCGCTGCGAAGGACTGCACGGCTTCTACGGCGCAAGCTCGATGGAACGGCTGCCGGCCGAGGCGGCGATCGCCAGGCAGACGGCGGATTTCAAGGCAGCGGCAATCGGCAAAGCGAAAATGCCAGCAACTAGCAAGGGATGAGGCAATGGCCGACAAGAGCAAGGTGTTCGTTTATCCGAAGGAGGTCAGCGCCTTCGGCTTCGACTGGGGCAAGCTGGCCCTCACGGTCGCGCCGGAAGTGAACGGCGCGGAGCGCTTCTCCGGCGGCGTCGTCGACCTGCCGCCCGGCAAGGGGCACACCCGCCACAACCACCCAGGCGCGGAGGAGATCATCTTCGTGATTTCCGGCCATGGCGAACAGATGGTCGAGGACGAGAAGGGCAATCCGGTGGTCGCCAAGGTCGGTCCCGGCTGCACCGTCTATGTGCCGGAAAGCCGCTTCCACTCGACGCTCAACACGGGCGATCAGCCGATGCAGCTTTTCGTCGTCTATTCGCCGGCCGGCCCCGAGCTAGCGCTGCGTGACCTGCCGGATTTCAAGCTGCTGCCGCGAGAGGCAAGCAATTGATGGCAAATCGCTTGCGGGCGTTATTCGCCCACCGGTTTGCTTCGCAATCACCTCTCCAGGTATGTACGGGGGCTACAGCAAACAGGTGTGCGGAGACATCGCGAACAGTCTCGCGCGAGTTGACGCGAATAGCACCTCCAGGCTAAGCCCAGAATGCATCCCAGGCGTAGAGGTCGTAGAAGTGTTCCCGGCCATCGACTACCTTGCCGGCCCTGATGTCGAAGACGATGCAACAGAGCACATCAAGCTGTTTGCCGTTGCGTTCCCCGGTATTGCGATGGACGCCGACCACACGTCCGTCCTCACTTTCCATGACATGCAGAAGATTCGCCCTGAAGGTGCCAAGGGTTTGCCCGCCATAACGGCCGAACTGGGCAAAAGTCGCCTCACGGCCTTTGTAGTCCCCGGCGATCGGATTCCTTCCCGGGCTATGCCACGTGCATTTCTCGTCGATGATTTGCGCAAGCGTGTCCATGTCTCCGGAGTTGAAGGCGGCGTAACCCCGCCGAATGAGCTCGGAGTTCTGATTTCTTGATGTTACGTCTGCCATAACTTCCTCCTGCTACCGGCCCGACGTAATCGGTCTGGTAGGAGGCGCCGGGCCACAACTCAAGTCAGCAAGATACACCCAGGACGGCGGGCGCGCGCGACGAAGCTTGTTTCCCATCAATCCGCAGAAGCCGCCCCGAGGTTTGAACCCGGTCATTCGGAGTGATTGGTTTCCCGAGCGCGCTCTAGGAGACCCCGCCCCTGTTCCACCCACGCCCGCGATCGCCGAACATCGCATAGCCTGTGTCGGTCACCGCCACGGTATCCTCGAGCTTGATGAAGCCGCGCGTCGGGTGGAGCATGGTGGTCTCGACCGAAAGCACCATGTTCTTTTCCAGCGGCTTGGCCGCATAGGTGCCTTCATAGGTGACCGGATGGTTGGTCATCAAAAACGGCGCTTCATGCGTGATCAGCCCCATGCCGTGGGCGAAGAAATCCGTATAGGCCGCGACCTTGGAAGCCTTCAGCACGCTCTCGGCATGCGCGATCATGTCGCCGCCGAGCGTGCCGGCTTTGACCTTGGAGAACGCGGCCTGCTGCACCGACTCGACTTCGGACAGCAGATCCTCGAGCTCGGCATCCGGTTCGCCAAGAATACCCATGCGGCAGAGGTCGCCGATATAGCCGTGATAGTTGCCGCCGGAATCGATCGACAGCACCTCGCCCTGCTTCCACGTCTGGCTCGAGGCGGCACGGTTGTGGCTGGCACCCAGTGTCAGCAGACAATATTCGAAATGCGCGCCGCGATTGGTCTCCTCGCGCCGTAACTGCTCGATGATGTCGGTCTTGGTCGTGCCCTCGCGCGCCCAGGCGATCGTCGCCAGCATCGAATCGGTGATCAGTTCGGAGGCGATGCGCAGCTTCTCCAGTTCGGCCTCGGTCTTGACGGCGCGCATGCGCTCCAGCATGCCGGTGGCATCGATCAGCTTTGCATCCGGCAAGGCCTTGCGGATCAGCGAGTAAGCGTCCGAGGGCAGGAAAGCAGGCTCGATGCCGATGCGGGCAGCACCCTTGCCGATCTTCTGCAGATGCTCGACGGCAAGGTTGGCGGCGTCGAGCGTGCCCCAGCAGGCCGCATGCAATGTCGGTGTCCAGAACGGATGGTTGTCGTGCTCGCCGCCTTCCATCTTGTTGCCGATATAGGCCGCATGCTCCGGCCCGCCTTTTTCATAGAGGACGATCGGCAGGTAGCGGCTATGGCCGATGGCGTCCATCGCCGCGAAAAAGATGAACTTGTAGCCGCCGAGCAGATATTGCGTGTTGTGCTTGGAGGTGGCGAAAAGCACATCGATGCCGGCCTCCTCCATCAGCCGGTCCACCCGAGCCTGGTCGAACGGGATGCCGCTGGCCTCGGTTTTGCCCGGAGCGATGTTCATCTTTCCCTCCCTGATTTCCTCGGCCGCTCAAGCAGTCAAACATGATGAAACTGCCGTTTGCGGCCAAATCTGCACCATCTTGACCGTTTTGGTCCAGCCAGAATTGACAGCATCCGGCTGATCCCGCCCTCTCCTACTTGGCTTGAGGCCGCGTACGGCTTAGTCTGGTCCTACCAGATAGCCGCGACCGCAGCCCGAATATAACTGGTCCAGCGGACGAAAATTTCAGAGCCAAGCCAGCATGCGCCAAATCCGTCTCTGGCGAAACCTTTGCCAAGGGCCATAATCCCGCTGATTTTGAGGTTGCCCGCGCCGGTCGCGGGTGAAGAGGGGAGCTTGAGGATGTCCGGATTGCCGATTTCACGCCGCGGCCTGCTGGCCGGCTCGGCACTGCTTCTGGCCTCGACCGCCTTGCCGGCCATCGGCCGGGCGCAGACGCCGAAGAAGGGTGGCAGGTTGATCGTGGCCGCCGACTCCGAGCCGCGCAACCTCAATCCGGCTATTGTCGCTTCCAACGGCGTCTTCTTCATCTCCAGCAAGGTGGTCGAGGCGCTGGCCGAGGCCTCCTTCGACGGCAAGGACGGGCTTCAGCCGCGCCTTGCGCTTTCCTGGGAAGGCTCGGCCGACGGCCGGTCGGTGACCTTCAAGTTGCGCGACGGCGTCAAATGGCATGACGGCAAGCCCTTCACCTCCGCCGACGTCGCCTTCTCCGCGCTGCAGGTCTGGAAGCCTCTGCAGAATCTCGGCCGCACGGTGTTCAAGGACCTTGAAGCCGTCGACACGCCCGACAAGCTTACGGCCGTGTTCAAATTCGCCAAGCCGACGCCGTTCCAGCTGATCCGCAACGCACTGCCGGCATTGAGCAGCGTCGTGCCGAAGCACGTCTATGAGGTGGGCAAGATCGAGGACAACCCGGCCAACAACGCTCCGGTCGGCACCGGCCCGTTCAAATTCGCCGAATACAAGGCCGGCCAGTACTATCGGCTTGCGCGGAACGATGCCTATTGGGACAAGGACGAGCCCTATCTCGACGAGATCGTCTATCAGGTGCTGCCCGACCGAACCTCTGCGGCTGCGGCGCTCGAGGCGGAAGAAATCCAGCTCGCCGCCTTCTCCGCCGTGCCGCTCGCCGACCTCCACCGCATCTCAAAGGTGCCGGGCCTGAAGGTCATCACCAAGGGCTATGAGGGGCTGACCTACCAGCTCGTCGTCGAGATCAACCATCGCCGCAAGGAACTGGCGGACCTGAAAGTGCGGCAGGCGATCGCGCATGCCATCGACAAGGACTTCGTCGTCAAGACAATTTTCCTCGGCTACGCCGCGACCGCAACCGGTCCAGTGCCGAAGAACGATCCGCAATTCTACACTGCTGACGTCCCGATCTACCCCTTCGACGTCGCCAAGGCCAACGAGCTGCTCGACGAGGCCGGCTACAAACGGGCCGACGACGGCAAGCGCTTTGCACTGAAGCTGCTGCCGGCGCCGTACTTCAATGAGACCAAGCAGTTCGGCGATTACCTGCGCCAGGCGCTGGCCGTAATCGGCATCGACGCCCAAATCGTCAACAACGACTCGGCCGCCCATATGAAGGCGGTCTATACCGACCACGCCTTCGACCTCGCCGTCGGCCCGCCGGTGTTCCGCGGCGACCCGGCGATCTCGACCACCATCCTGGTGCAGAGCGGCATCCCCGACGGCGTGCCCTTCTCCAACCAGGGCGGCTACAAGAACGCCGACCTGGATGCGCTGATCGCCAAAGCGTCAGAGACGCTCGACACATCCGCCCGCACCGAGCTCTACAAGGAATTCCAGAAAATGGTGGCGGCCGACCTGCCGCTGATCAACGTCGCCGAGTGGAGCTTCATTTCCGTCGCCCGCGACACTGTCGGCAACATCGCCAACAACCCGCGCTGGGCGGTATCGAACTGGGCGGACACCTTTTTGGCGGGTTGATCCGCACTTGCGGATTGCCTGCCTGGGTGCTGAGCTTTGAGAATGAGAGTTCCGTCGCGCCCCCCTCTGTCCTGCCGGACGCGGCATCCAAAGGTTGGCCCTGATATGGCGTCGCCATGACCCGAGCCCTCACCCTCCTGCGCCGCCGTCTCGTCGGCAGCGTCTTCGTGCTGCTGATCGTCGTCATCGGCAGCTTCCTGCTGCTCGAAGCTGCCCCTGGCGACGCGGTCGACGCCTATATCGTCTCGACCGGCGGCGACGCCGGCATGATCGAATTGCTGCGCCACCGCTGGGGCCTCGACCAGTCGGAACTGACCCGGCTCGCCAACTATCTCTGGGCGCTCTTGCACCTCGACCTTGGCCAGTCCGTCACCTTCTCGCGGCCGATCCTCGACGTCATCCTCGAACGCCTGCCGACCACACTCATCCTGATGGGCAGCGCCACCGCGCTCTCCTTCGGCCTCGGCTCGGCGCTCGGCATCTATGCCGGTGCGCGTCCCGGCAGTTTTCGCGACCGCTTCCTGTCGATCGGCTCGCTGGCGCTCTACGCCGTGCCGGGGTTCTGGCTCGGCCTTGTCCTGATCGTCGTCTTTGCCGTCGACCTGCGCTGGCTGCCGATCGGCGGCATCGAGACCATCGCATCGGCCAAGACCGGGGTGGCGCGGGCCGGCGACATCGCCACCCATCTTGTGCTGCCGGTCTCGGCGCTCGGCGTCATCTATCTCGCGCTCTATCTGCGCATGATG
>NZ_RZST01000183.1:0-11819 GCF_003997575.1 Mesorhizobium sp. M1A.F.Ca.IN.022.07.1.1 | reverse complement strand
GTCCCCACGCCGCCGCCGTTTCCCGACCCAAAACCGATGCGCGAACCGGATCCGGAGAGGCTGCCGGACGAGGAACCCGTTCCCAATCCGGATGAGAACGACGTGCCTCCCAAGCACTCGGGTGCGCTCGGTGCAGGGGCTACGAAGCCATATCGGTGCAGGATCGATGAGGCCGCCATCGGGCGCTCGACTGATTCGCGACACGTCGGCCGGTCGCGCCGCCGCGCATTGTAAAGCGGATTGATCTAAAGCACCAAGCCGGCGTCTATTCAAACCGCGCCGGCGTCCAGGCTCCTCCGGCCGCGTTCGACTCCACTGCCGCCGCCAGGAACTTCACACCACGAGCGCCGTCGACGACGTCCGGCACCTGCGCCGCGCGCGCAACGTCGACCGCAGCGCCCGCTCGATGCGCGCGGATGATGTCGGCGGCATCGCGGTAGAAATTGGGGAAGGCCTCGATATAGCCCTCGGGATGCGCCGCCGGCATGCGCGAGACGCGCCGGGCTTCCGCCGTCGAGCCGTGGCCGCCGCGCACCAGCGTGCGTGCCTCCTCGCCATACGGCGCGAAGCGCAGTTCCTCCGGCCGCGTGCCCGACCATTCGAGCCCGGCCCGGTCGCCATAGATGCGCACCGAGAGATCGTTGTAGTGGCCGGGCCAAGTCTGGCTGGCGAGGATGGTGCCGCGCGCCCCGCCGGTCCAGCGCACCAGGACATGCGCGTTGTCGTCGAGGCGACGACCTGGCACGGCGGTGAAAAGGTCCGCCGATACGGCGTCAGCCTCGAAGCCGGAGATGAAGCTCGCCAGGTTGAAGGCGTGCACGCCGATGTCGGCAAGCACCGCCGATTGCCCGGCGCGCGCAGGGTCGGTGCGCCATTCGGCCTGCTTCTGGCCTTGCGCGTCGATCGGCTGCGTCAGCCAGTCCTGGATGTAGGCACCGTGCACGGACAGGATGCGGCCGAGTTCGCCCGCTGCCACCATTTCGCGCGCCTGCCGCGCCATGGCGTAACCGGTGTTGTTCAACGTGACTAGGAAGCGGCGCTTCTTGGCCTTCGTCAACGCCACCAACGCCTCAGCCTCGGCAAGCGTCGTCGACAGCGGCTTGTCGCAGATGACGTCGATGCCGGATCTCGGCGGCCGATGCCGCGGCGTTTTCGGCATCCGAGGACAGCGCACCCGCCACCAGCGCGATCTGGTCTTCGAGCCGCATGGCCAACCGATGAACCGCGCCGATGAAGGCGTTGCGACCGCCGCCGACCATGCCGACCGTCAGGCCTTTGCGTAGGGTTCCGTCAGCGGTTGCGTAGACCATGGTTCGAGTCCTCCCGGATGCCTCCAACGCAGGGATTATAGGAGGCGCCTCGCCAATTTCGAACAGCTTTTCCAAATTTTGTTTTGTAAAATGATCGTGCCGCACTAGCCTTATGCGAGACCGGTGGAGGAGGGTTCGAATGGTGAAGCGTCGCATGGCTACCCGCCGGCTTGTCCAGGCGATGGAAGCAAGACAATCGCTTCAGGTTTTGAATTCTCCCCTTTCTCCAACCGTCGACAATTGGCGATCTTCACCGCAAGTTCGGGGCGCCTCACGTACAACAGCTCAAATCCGGCCCATCTGATGAGCGGCGCACGAACCTCACCCGGCGAGAGCGTTACCCGGAAACGCGGCCGTTCGCTGGCGGCACTTGGCCACACGAAACCACAAACCTATGAGGAGCTGCGCGCGGTGCTCTCCTCCGGCACCGTGCATTTCCCGAAAAGGATGCGCCAGGTCGCCATCTTCCTATGGCAGCATCCGAGCGACGTTGCGCTTGGCACCATCGCCCAGGTGGCGGCGCAGGCAGGCGTGCAGCCCTCGACGCTGGTACGCTTCGCGCAGATCTTCGGCTATGCCGGCTTTTCCGACTTCCAGGGCCTGTTCAAGGACCACATGAAAGGCTCCTGGCCGGAAGGACGCACGCGCGACAACAAGGGACCGGCAGCAGCCGAACCCCACGCCGACTTGCATTTCCTCAACGGCATGGTCGGCGCCTCGCAGGCTTCGCTCAACCGCATCGGCAATGGCTTCGACACCGACAGGCTCGACAAGATGGCCGACTTGCTGGCGGGAGCCGAGCTGATCTATGTCATCGGCAGCAAGCGCGCTTTCCCGGTCACCACCTATCTGTCGCTGACGCTGTCGCAACAGGGCGTGCGCAACGTGTTGGTCGACAATGTCGGCTCGACCGCGCTCGATCAGGTCGGCTGCATAAGCCAGCGCGACGCGGTGCTCGCCGTTTCCTTCAGCCCTTACAACTCGATTACGCCAGACCTGGTCGCCCTCGCCCATGATCGCGGAGCACGCATCGTCGCCATCACCGACAGCACCTTCTCACCGCTGGTGAAACTCTCCGACACCTGGCTGGAAGTGGTGGAACAGGACTTCGCAGGCTTCCGCTCGCTCGCCGCTTCGCTCGCCGTCGGCATGGCTTTGGTCCACGGCGTCGTCGCGCGGCGGACAGGTTGATCGGCGCAGTTGACTGCAAGGAACTGTCGTTCCATATTCGAGAAAATAGAAACTTTGTTCCGGGAGGAGGAATGGAGGTTCGGCTCGACGGCAAGGTCTTGTTGATCACCGGTTCGACCCAAGGCATCGGCCGCGCGATTGCCTGGACGGCCGCCCGTTCCGGCGCCGAAGGTTTGCTGATCACCGGCCGCAACCGGCAGCGCGGCGACGCGGTCGCGGCGGAACTGTCGGCGATCGGGGCGCCGTCCGCTTTCCTGGCAGCCGACCTCGGCGTCCCGGAGACTCCGGCCCTGCTCGCCGCCGCATGCACCGAGCGCTTCGGCCGCATCGACGGGCTGGTCAATGCAGGGGCTCTGACCGACCGGGCCTCCTTCGTCGATGCCGGCCTCGACGACTGGACATCATTGTTCGCCGTCAATGCGCGTGCGCCTTTCTTCCTGATGCAGGCGGCGATCGCCGACATGAAAAAGCGCGGACAAGGCGGCGCCGTCGTCAACATCCTGTCGATCAATGCGCATTGCGGCGCGCCGGATCTCGCCGTCTATTCCGCCACCAAGGGCGCCCTGGCGACGCTGACCAAGAATGCCGCCAACGCGCACCGCTTCGATCGCATCCGCGTCAACGGCATCAATGTCGGCTGGACCGACACGCCCGCCGAACGCGTCATGCAGGCCGAAACGCTCGGCCACGGCCCGGGCTGGCTAGACGCGGCCAATGCCGCGCAGCCCTTCGGCCGGCTACTCTCCGTTACCGACGTAGCGAACCTCGCCGTCTTCCTGCTCTCCGACGCGGCCGGGCCGATGACCGGCGCGCTGATCGACCAGGAGCAATGGGTGATCGGAGCGAACCGGTGAGCATCTCACCCTCCGCCAATCTCGGCCCCGCCCTGCTCGGCGGCCTGCCGCCTGAAGTCCGCAAACCGGCTTACGCTCGCTCGGCGCTGCGGCCGGGCATTGCCCATATCGGCGTCGGCGCCTTTCACCGCTGCCACCAGGCCGAATACACCGATGACCTCCTGGCGGATGATTTCGACCGCTGGGGGCTCGTCGGCATCAACATCCGGCCTCCCGTGCTCGCCGCGACGCTCGGCCGGCAGGACGGCCTCTACACGCGGCTCATCCGTCAGAACAACGAGGTCGAGGCCCGCGTCATCGGCAGCATCGCCCGTGTGGTCGACAGCCAGCACAGCGCCGCGCCCGCACTCGAGGTGCTCGCCTCGCCCGATATCGAGATGGTCACGATGACGGTGACCGAAAAGGGCTATTGCCACATCCCGTCGAGCGGCGCGCTCGACCTAGACCATCCCGACATTGTCCGCGACCTCGCCAACCCCGAGGCCCCGCGCAGCGTGCCCGGCATCCTGGCACGAGCGCTTGAGCTGCGCATGGGCTCGCATGGCCGCCCGGTGACGCTGCTTTCCTGCGACAACATCCCGGCCAACGGCACTATCCTCGGCAATGTCGTGCGGACATTCGCCGAGCGGCGCGGCAACGGCTTGGCGGACTGGATCGCCGCCAACGTCGCCTTCCCCTCGGCCATGGTCGACCGCATCGCGCCGGCAACGACCGAGGACGATATCGAGACGGTCGAGCAGCGCTTCGGCTATCGCGACAGCGCCGTCGTCGTCGGCGAGCGCTTTCGGCAATGGGTGATCGAGAACCGCTTCGCCGGCCGCGTGCCGCGCTGGGACCGCATCGGCGCCGCTTTCGTAGACGACGTCACGCCGTTCGAGCATCTCAAGATGCGGGTGCTGAACGGCGCCCAGACGACGCTCAGCTATCTTGGCGTTTTGGGCAGCTTCGAGCACACATCGGACGCCATGGCCGACCCGTTACTTGCCACCTTCGTCCGCCGCATGCTGACGGAAGAGACGCTGCCGACGCTGATGCCCGTGCCCGGCATCTCGCCGTCGGCCTATGTCGAGCAAAGCCTTTCGCGCCTCGCCAACACGGCGATCCGCCACCGCAATCACCAGATTGCTACCGACGGCTCGCAGAAGATCGTCCAGCGCCTGCTCAACCCGGTCAGTGATCGCCTGGCTAAGGGCCAAAGCAGCGCGCTGCTGTCGGTTCCGATCGCGGGCTGGATGGCCTATCTGATCAAGGCATCGTCGCGCTTCGGCCGCGCCTGGCAGGTGTCCGATCCTTTTGCCGAAAAGATTGCGGCCATCGCCGACCGCGTTGGTTCGGACAGCAAGGCCCTTGCCAATGCAATCCTTGCCATCGAAGCCATCTTTCATCCGTCACTTGCCGCCAGCGACGTGTTCCATGCAAATGTCGTCACCAGCCTCGATGGTTTGCTGTCAGATGATCCGATGGCCTTTGTCAGACATGTGTGCGCTGACCCAACAGACGGACGGTTGAAGCGACCAGCACGATCTGCATAGTACGAAGCGGGAGGCATCATGAAGCTTGGACTGCTCACGGCACCATTTCCGGATATTGCTCTCGGCGATGTCGCCGACTGGGCGAACTCGGCCGGCTTCGAAGCGCTCGAGATCGCCTGCTGGCCGAAGACTTCGGGCGCCAGCCGCCGCTATGCCGGCACCAGCCATATCGACGCCGCCGGCACCTCCCCCGCGCAAGCCAAGGACATTGCCGCCGAGCTCGCCGGCAAGGGCCTGACGATCTCCGGTCTCGGTTTCTATCCCAATCCGTTGCATCCCGATCAGGCGCATCGCGATGCGGTGATCGATCACCTGAAGAAGGTGATCGTGCTGGCAAGCCGAATCGGTGTCTCGCTCGTCAACACCTTCTGCGGCGGCGACGCCTCGAAGACTGTCGACGACAACTGGCAGGCCGCGCAGAAAATCTGGCCCGCGATCATCGCCCACGCGCGCGAGCACGGCGTCAAGCTCGCCTTCGAGAACTGCCCGATGATCTTCAGCTATGACGAATGGCCGGGCGGACACAACATCGCCTATTCGCCCTATGTCTGGCGCCGGATTCTCGAGGCCTGGGGCGGCGACGTCGGCATGAATTTCGACCCCTCGCATCTCGTCTGGCAGATGATCGACAAGGAACGCTTCATCCGCGAGTTCGGCCCGCACATGCTGCATGTGCATGCCAAGGACCTGATGATCGATCATGATGGTTTGTATGAGCGCGGGATCCTTTCCGCAGGCATAGGCTGGCAGGTGCCACGCATGCCGGGGCTTGGCGACATCAACTGGAGCAGCATCTTTTCGGGCCTTTACCGGGCCGGATATGACGGGCCGGTGGTCATCGAGCATGAGGACCGCCGGTTCGAGGGAAGCGACGAGAAGGTCAAGCGCGGTTTCCTGCTGGCTCGCGACGTGCTGCGCCCCTTCGTCAAATGAGGGGACAAACGGCTAGGCTTCGATCGCTTCGCAGCCCAGGAACTGAAATCAATGTGGAGGAGTACTGAAATGAAGAAATACTTGACCATGGCCCCACTGCTTGCCGGCGCCGCCTTGCTTGCCTCGGTGGGCGTGTCGTCCGCCGAAGGCAAATACACGATCGGCATCTCCAACACCGTGCAGGGCAATGGCTGGCGTGAGGAAATGATCTGCGCCATGAAGGCCCAGGCGCTCGCCTCCGGCGAAGTGGCGAAGCTCAACATCGCCCACCGCAACACCGACGCCGCCGGCCAGCTCGAGGACATCCGCAATCTGATCAGCGCCAAGGTAAACGCCATCGTCGTCAACCCGGCCGATCCGGCCGGCATCAAGGCCGGTCTGGAGGAAGCCACCAAGGCCGGTATCGTCGTTGTCGCTGTCGACCAGGCGGTGACCGAGCCGTCCGCATACATCATCTCCAACAACCAGGAACAGTATGCCTATCTCGGCGCCAAGTGGCTGTTCCAGCAGATGGGCGGCAAGGGCGAGGTGCTGTACATGCGCGGCGCCGCCGGTGCTTCCGCCGACAGCGACCGCGACAAGGGCTTCAAGAAGGCGCTGGCCGAATTCCCCGACGTGAAGATCGCGCAGGAAGTCTTCACCGGCTGGCAGCAGGACCAGGCCAAGCAGCAGATCCTGTCCTTCCTCGCCACCGGAACGCCGATCAACGGCATTTGGACCTCCGGCATCGACAACGTCATCGTCGACGCTCTGGTCGAGCAGCAGGCGCCGATGGTGCCGGTTGTCGGCGCCGACAATGCCGGCTTCGTCGGCCAGTTGAACACGGTCAAGGGTCTGGTCGGCGCTGCCGTCACCAATCCCGGCTCGATCGGCGGCGCCGGCGTCACGCTCGCACTGCAGATCCTCGACGGCAAGAAGCCGGCGCAGCAAACCGTTCTGGTCGAGCCGCAGCTCTGGGAAAATGTCACGGAGGAAGGCAAGGCCAAGCTGAAGGCGGCCGCCGATCCGTCGCTCAGCCCCGAATGGCCGGTCTCGATCTCTATCCCGGACTGGACCACCTACACCAAGGAGCAGATCGTCGCCTGCAAGGGTCCGGGCGAATAGTCGCCTGAGCGACTTCAACTCCGCAGATTTCGCAAAAAGCATCCTACGGTTTTTGCGATAAGGAACTGCGGCAGATAAGGTCGCCGGGACGGCAGGTGCGAACCTGCCGTCCTTGGCGCTTGATGCGAGAACGCTGGTTTTGACGACGAACGAATTGCCGAACAATACATTGCTGGACGCCACCGGCGTGGCGAAGAATTACGGCGCGGTGTCGGCGCTGCGTGACGCATCGTTATCGGTGCTGCCGGGCGAAGTGCATGCGCTGATGGGCGCCAACGGCGCCGGCAAGTCGACCCTTGTTAAGATCCTGACTGGTGCGATCCCGGCGGATGCCGGCCGCATCCTGATCCGCGGCGAAGCTCGCGATGTCCGCTCTCCAGCCGCCGCGCGTCGCGCCGGCCTGCTGCCGGTCTACCAGGAACCGGCGCTGATCCCTGACCTCGATGTGCTTTCCAATCTCAGGCTCACTGGCACGCCGGTCGAGCCGTTCCGCGCCTGGGTGCGCGAGCTCGGCATTCCGAACCTCGACATGCGCGAGACCGCGCGCGACATTCCGCTGGCCGTCCTGCGTGTGCTCGACCTAGCGCGCGCGCTCGCCGCCGAGCCCGACGTTCTGCTGCTCGACGAGATGACGGCCGCGCTGCCCGCCAACCTTGCCGAAAAAGTGCTGGAAGTCGTGCGCCGCCAGGGCGACAGCGGCCGCTCGGTCATCTTCATCTCGCACCGTTTCGTCGAGATCTCGGCGCTGTGCGACCGAGCCACAGTGCTGCGCGACGGCGCAACCGTCGGCGTGGTCGACATCGAGCCCGGCGTCGAGGAAAAGATCGTCGAGATGATGCTTGGCGCCCGTATCGAGAAGACCAGCGTCGCCGCGGCGCGCACGGCAAGCGAAGCGCCGGTCGTGAGGGACAGCCACCCTCGGCTTTCGGTCCGCAACCTGCAGCTCGGCACGAAGCTGCATGACGTCTCTTTCGATCTCGCCAATGGCGAGGTGGCCGGCGTCGTCGCGCTCGAGGGCCAGGGCCAGGACGAGCTCTTCGCCGCCCTTGCCGGCTCGATCCGCCCGGCCGGCGGCACGATCGCCGTCGATGGCGCGCCGGTGAAGTTCTTCCATCCAAGCGATGCCATCCAGGCCGGCCTCGCCTACGTGCCGGGTGACCGCACAGAGGCTTTAGCCATGCAGCGTTCGGTGCGCGAGAACATCGCGCTGCCTTTCAGCGCTGCGCTGCGCAAATGGGGACCGATCAAGGTGCGCCGGGAGCATATGGTGGTTTCAAGCGCTATCGCCCGGCTGCAGATCGACACCCGCGCGCAGGGCGAGGTCCAGCGCCTTTCCGGCGGCAACCAGCAGAAGGTGACGATTGCCCGCTGGATCGCGGCAGATGCCCGCACCATCCTCTGCTTCGACCCGACGCGCGGCATCGATGTCGGCACCAAGCAGGAAATCTACAAATTGCTGCGCGAGCTCGCCGGCCTCGGCAAATCGGTCCTCTTCTACACATCCGAGCTGGAGGAAGTGCAGCGTGTCTGCGACCGCGTCATCGTCATCTTCGGCGGCCGTGTCGTCGACACCTTCCCGGTCGAGCTCGCCGACGAGCCGGCTCTGATGCGGGCCGCCTACGGCCTGTCGCGCGGCGCCAGGGCGGATGTCGGCATCCTTGCCGATGTCAGGCCAACGTCCGACGCGGAGACCACGCCATGATGCGCTTTCTGCGCCGCCAGGGCTGGGTCGCCGGCCTGCTCGCCCTGCTCGTATTCCTGTTCGTCGTCACCAAGCTGATCCAGCCGGGCTACGGCAGCGGCGACTTCGGCTCGCTGGCGCGGGCGGTTCTCCCCTACGCCTTCGCCGTCGCGGCGCAGACTGTGGTGGTCATCGCCGGCGGCATCGACCTATCGGTGGCCGCCATGATGGCGCTGACCAGCGTCACCGCCGCCTCGATGATGAACGGCGCCAGCGAGGAATATGCGTACCTCGTCGTGCCCTTCGTGCTGGCCATGGGCCTTGTGCTCGGCGCGCTGAACGGCCTCCTGATCGTCGTGACCCGAGTGCCGGATATCGTGGTTACTTTGGCCACGCTATTCGTCCTGCAAGGCGCGGCGCTCCTGGTGCTTGACGCGCCCGGCGGCGCAGCCGCCGAGTGGCTGAAGGCCACCGTCGTCGGCACCATGCCGATCCCCGGCCTGCCGGATTGGGCCGATGCCTGGGTCCCGAAGGCGCTGGTGCTGCTGCTTGTCTGCCTCTTCGTCATCTGGATCCCGCTCAGGCGCTCGCGGCTTGGCCTCTCCATCTACGCCATCGGCAGCAACGAGCTCGCCGCCTTCCGCAGCGGCGTGCCGGTGGCCCGCACCAGGATCGTCGCTTACGCGCTCTCCGGCCTGTTCGCAGCACTTGGCGGGCTGTCGCTCACCATCAGCACCGGCATCGGCGCGCCGATCCCCGGTCCCTATCTGCTGGCCAGCGTCGCGGCGGTGGTGCTGGGCGGCGTCGCGCTCGGTGGCGGCAAGGGTGGGCTGCTCGGGCCGATCATCGCCGTCTTCGTGCTCAGGCTGGTGCGCACCGACCTGACGCTTCTGGCCATCGATCCCAACGTCACGGCCATCATCGAGGGCGCGATCATGGTCGCCGTGGTGATGTTCGGCGCCTTCATCACCATCCGGGGCCGCCCGGCAGGAGCAACACCATGACGAACAGCGCGACCATGCCCCAGCCGGTCTCGCTCGGCCGCCGCCTGAAGCGCTTCATGGCGGACCGGCCGCTCATTCCCCTGATCATCCTGCTCGTCATACTGGTGCTGATCCTGCAGGTTCTTCGCCCCGGGATCGTCAACGAGCGCTGGATCGCCAACACCGCCAAGTTCGCCATTCCGCTGGCAATCCTCGCCGGTTGTCAGACCATGACGATGCTCACCGGCGGCATCGACCTCTCGGTAGGCACGGTGGCGACGATGAGCGCCTTCATCATGGCGACGCAAATCGTCAACCAGGATCCGACGGTGGCTTTCATCCTCGTCATGCTGCCGGCGGTGCTAATCGGCCTCGTCAACGGCGTCGGCGTCGGCGTCTTCCGCGTCCATCCGCTGATCATGACGCTCGGCACCAGCCTGATCGGCACCGGCTTCCTGCAGGTCTACCAGCGCACCGTGATCGCCTCCGGCGCCAAGATTCCGGATTTCCTCAACTGGCTCGGCACCGGTCTCACCTACGGCTTCCCCAACGCGCTCTTCCTGTTCGTGCCGGTGGCGGTGCTGATCGTCTTCACCTTGAACCGTACAGGCTTCGGCCGCCTCCTCTACGCCGTCGGCGACAATGAGCGCGCTGCACGGCTTTCGGGCGTCCGCTACTGGCAGGTGATCACGGCGCTCTATGTCATCTCCAGCCTGCTCGCCGGCATCACCGGCCTGCTCTATATCGGCCTGATCAAGGCACCCTCGCTGTCGCTCGCCGAGCCGCTGGTGCTGCCTTCGGTGGCTGCCGCCGTCATCGGCGGCACCTCGATCTTCGGCGGCCGCGGCGGCTATATGGGAACCATTGTTGGCGCGCTGATCCTGACCGTGCTGACGACGCTGCTCACCATCCTGCATATGCCCGAAGGCGGCCGCCGCATCCTCTTCGGTTTCATCGTGCTGTGCGTGACCGCGGCCTATTTGAGGATCATCGAGGACAGGTAACAGGGGAAGCTATGCCGAGGCGTTGATTAGCTTGCCGCGCGCTGCGGCATGTATGGCCACAACAAGGTCTTTTTCGTCGAACGGCTTGCCGACGAGCGCGACATCGAGGGGGCGCTCCACGATTTTCTCCGCATCCGCATAGCCGGTGATCATAACCGCGGGCCAGCCGGCACGCAAATTGCGGGCAAACCGGATCACGTCTATGCCCGAGATAAGGGGCATGGCAAAGTCGGTGACGATCACGTCGAATCGATCCGGCTCTCTCTCAATGGCGGCAAGCGCTTCGGCTCCGCCGGAGGCTCCTACGACCTCGAAGCCGGACTGCCTGAGCGACATGGCCGTCATTTCTCTCAAGGAGTGGCTGTCATCGATGAGCAGAACGGTCAGTGATCGTTCGCCAACCGCCGTGGCGCGCTCCGCGTCGGCAGCCTCGACAGCCTCTGCCCCGGCAACAGCGATAGCCTCGGTGACATCCTGCGGCTGATTGGATCGGGGCAGCCACAGTTCTATGATGGTGCCGCGGTCCACCTCGCTCTCTATCCTGAGCGTGCCGCCCGACTGCTTGGCGAAACCATAGACGGTGCTGAGACCCAGCCCCGTGCCCTTCCCGATCGGCTTGGTTGTAAAGAACGGCTCGACCACCTTGCCTATCATGTCGCCGGCAATTCCGGTCCCGGTGTCCTCGACAGCGACCACCACATAGTCGCCGGCCGGCAGTTCGTCGCCCGCGTGGCCGACGCTGCGGTTGCTCGTTCGGACGAGAACCGTGCCTCCCGAAGGCATTGCGTCTCGCGCATTGAAGATGAGGTTCATCAAGGCGAGCTCGAGCTGCGCCGCATCCACATACACGGGCCATGTGTCGTCACTCACCAGCCACTTGAAGCGCACGAGGCCTCCAAGGACAGGGGCAACCAACCCGTTCATCGTATCCCCAAGGCTCGACAAGGGTACTGCCACGGGCTTCAGGTCCTGGCGTCGCGAAAAAGCGAGCATGCGCTGGACGAGATCCCTGCCTTGCCCGGCGGAGCGGCGTGTCATGTCGAGGATCTTGGTAGCGTTGCCGTCCAGCGTCAGCTGTCGCTCGAGCAGGCTTAGGCCGGAAAGGATCGCCGCGAGGAGGTTGTTGAAGTCATGGGCGAGTCCGCCGGTCAGTTTGCCGATCGCATCGAGCCGCTGCGACTGCAGCAGCTGGCTCTCCAGGCGGCGTTGCTCTGTTATGTCTTGCAT
>NZ_RZST01000182.1:0-11879 GCF_003997575.1 Mesorhizobium sp. M1A.F.Ca.IN.022.07.1.1 | reverse complement strand
AATATCCGCTGGTGCTGGCTTCGATGACCGCGACGCGCGGCAACCAGATCAAGGCGGCCGAGCTTCTGGGCCTCAACCGCAACACGCTGCGCAAGAAGATCCGCGAGCTTGGCGTCAACGTCTACAAGCCCGCCAGGCAGCCCTGACTTTGCCTTCACTTTTGGGGATTAAGTCGGGGAAAGATTTCCGTCCCGGCCACACTTGTTGCATAATCGCCACAATGCGTTGCATACATCCGACGCAATGACCGACTCTAGACGGCGATATGGCTGCTGAGGCTCCGACACTGAACCAACCGCTTTTCAGCCGGGCCGGCGTTCGCGACGGCCGCCGGCTGCTGGCGCTGCCCGGCGTGGTCGCGATCGTCGGCGCCATGATCACCGCAGCGATCTCGTTTGCAATCCTTGTCGGTGCGACCCCGATCGCGCCGAATGCAAACGCCACCTGGGCGTTGATCGCGCTCAACGCCGTCTTCGTCCTCTTCCTGATCGCTCTGATCAGCCGCGAGATCCGCCGCATCGTCATGGCCCGCAGGCACGGCCGTGCAGCATCGCGGCTGCATGTGCGCATCGTCGCCATGTTCGCGCTGGTCGCCGCCATCCCGG
Source organism: Mesorhizobium sp. M1A.F.Ca.IN.022.07.1.1 (assembly GCF_003997575.1). Lineage (NCBI taxonomy): Bacteria > Pseudomonadati > Pseudomonadota > Alphaproteobacteria > Hyphomicrobiales > Phyllobacteriaceae > Mesorhizobium > Mesorhizobium sp. M1A.F.Ca.IN.022.07.1.1. The sequence continues at coordinate 11,274 of NZ_RZST01000182.1, read as the reverse complement.
CGATCATGGTCGCGATCATCGCCTCGATCACGCTCGATATCGGCCTCGATCGCTGGTTCGAGATCCGAACCAAAACGATCGTCAATTCGTCGCTGTCGATCGCCGATGCCTATGTCCAGGAAAATGCCCGCAACCTGCAGGGCACGACCCTGTCGATGGCCTACGACCTCGATGCCTCGCGCACGCTCTACGGGCTCGACCGCACCGGCTTCCTCGACCTCATGAACAAGGAGGCCGTCGGCCGCGGACTGGCGCATGCGGCGCTGATCAAGCCTGACGGCTCTTTCGTCATGAGCGCCAAGACCGACGCCGACTTCGCCATGCCTGAGCCGCCCCCTGGCGCGGTCAACACGGCCGCTGACGGCAAGCCGGTGCTGATCGAGCCGCGCACCCGCAACATCATGGGCGCCATCGTCAAGTTGCGCGAGATCGAAGGTCTTTATCTCTACACGATCCGGCTCGTCGACCCGGACGTTATCAAGGCGCGGCAGATCGTTCGGTCGAACACCGACGAGTATCGCGGACTGGAAGAGAACCGTCGCACTTCGCAAGTCGCGTTCGCGCTGCCCTATCTGTCGCTGACCCTGATCGTCATCCTGTCGGCGATCTGGACCGGCATCGCCGTGGCGGATCGAATTGTCCGGCCGATCCGCCAGCTGATCGGCGCGGCCGACGAGGTGGCCACCGGCAATCTCGACGTCGCCGTCCCCGTGCGTCAATCGGACGGCGACGTCGCTTCGCTCGGCGAGACCTTCAACAACATGATCCTCGAGCTCAAATCGCAGCGCAACGAGCTGCTGTCGGCCAAAGACCTGATCGACGAGCGGCGGCGGTTCTCGGAGGCGGTGCTGGCTGGCGTGACCGCAGGGGTCATCGGCGTCGATCCGTACGGCGTCATTACCATCGCCAATCGCTCGGCCGAAACGATGCTGGCGATCTCGGCGAGTGCCGCGCTCGGACAGAACCTCTCCGCCATCCTGCCGCATGTCGGTCGCGTCTTCGAGATCGGGCGCCAATCCGGCAAGCCGGTCTATCGCGAGCAGGTGACTTTCTTCCGCGCCGGCATGGAACGGACTTTCAATGTCCAGGTCACCGTCGAGGCCGGAGACGACGGCTCGGAGGAAAAATCCTATGTCGTCACCATCGACGACATCACCGATCTCGTGCAGGCGCAGCGGTCCTCGGCCTGGGCCGATGTGGCGCGGCGCATTGCCCATGAGATCAAGAATCCACTGACGCCCATCCAGCTCTCGGCCGAGCGCATCAGGCGCCGTTACGGCAAGGTCATCACCGAGGACCGTGAAGTCTTCGATCAGTGCACCGACACCATCATCCGTCAGGTCGAGGACATCGGCCGCATGGTCGACGAATTCTCGGCCTTCGCCCGCATGCCGAAGCCGGAGATGAAGGTGATAGACCTGCGCGAGTCGCTGCGCGAAGCTTCGTTCCTGGTGGAAGTCAGCCGCTCCGACATTGCTTTCCAGCGTGATTTCGGCAACGAGCCGCTCAAGGGAACGTTCGACAGCCGCCTGATGGCGCAGGCCTTCGGCAACGTCATCAAAAACGCCGCCGAGGCCATCGACGGACTTGATGCGCAAGACCGTTCCGACGGCACAATCCGGATTCAAGCCGGGCGCCAAGATGGCGCCATAAGAATCGATGTTATCGACAACGGCAAAGGGCTGCCGCGCGAGAATCGGCAGCGACTGCTCGAGCCCTACATGACGACGCGCGAAAAAGGCACTGGCCTTGGCCTCGCTATCGTCAAGAAGATCGTGGAGGACCATGGCGGCCGGCTCGAATTGCACGACGCGCCGCCCGATTTCCACGGCGGCCGGGGCGCGATGATCTCGATCATCCTGCCGCCGGCGGCGGTCGTCGCCGCGCCGCCACGCGGCGAAGGCCGCGACGAACACGAACGAGAAACTGAAAAGGTCGGTAATGGCGTCTGACATTCTCATCGTCGATGACGAGGAAGACATCCGCGAACTGGTCGCCGGTATCCTGAGCGACGAAGGTCACGAAACCCGCACGGCACACGATGCCGACAGCGCGCTGGCGGCGATTGCCGATCGCGCGCCACGGCTGATTTTCCTCGACATCTGGCTGCAGGGCTCGCGCCTCGACGGCCTGGCGCTGCTCGACGAGATCAAGACGATGCATCCGAACATGCCGGTGGTGATGATCTCCGGCCACGGCAACATCGAAACGGCGGTGTCGGCCATCCGGCGTGGCGCCTATGATTTCATCGAGAAGCCGTTCAAGGCCGACCGTCTCATCCTGATCGCCGAGCGCGCGCTGGAAACTTCGAAATTGCGGCGCGAGGTCTCCGACCTCAAGCTGCGCAGCGGCGAGACCTTCGACCTGATCGGCATGTCGTCAGCGATGAGCCAACTGCGGCAGACCATCGAGCGTGTCGCACCCACCAACAGCCGCATCATGATCATCGGTCCGTCGGGTTCCGGCAAGGAACTGACGGCGCGCGCCATCCACGCGCTGTCGGCGCGCAAGAACGGGCCGTTCGTGACGCTGAGCGCCGCCACCATCACCCCGGAACGTATGGAGATCGAGCTGTTCGGCACCGAATCGAACGGCACCGAACGCAAGGTCGGCGCGCTGGAGGAGGCGCATCGCGGCATCCTCTACATCGACGAGGTCGCCGACATGCCGCGCGAGACGCAGAACAAGATTCTGCGCGTGCTGGTCGAGCAGCAGTTCGAGCGGGTAGGGGGCACAAAGCGGGTCAAGGTCGACGTCCGCATCATCTCCTCCACAGCGCAAAACCTGGAGGCCATGATTGCCGATGGCCGCTTCCGCGAGGACCTCTATCATCGCTTGGCGGTGGTCCCCGTCACTGTGCCGGGTCTCGCCGAACGGCGAGAGGATATTCCGTATCTCGTCGACAATTTCATGAAGCAGATCGCGCGGCAGGCCGGTATCAAGCCGCGCCGCATCGGTGACGACGCGCTGGCCGTGCTGCAGGCGCACAACTGGCCGGGGAACGTGCGCCAGCTGCGCAACAATGTCGAGCGGCTGATGATCCTGGCGCGAGGCGGAGACGTCGACGCCCCGATCACCGCTGACCTTCTGCCCTCCGAGATCGGCGACGTCATGCCGCGCACACCCAACCAGTCGGACCAGCACATCATGGCGCTGCCGCTGCGCGAGGCGCGCGAGCAATTCGAGAAGGACTATCTGATCGCACAGATCAACCGCTTCGGCGGCAACATCTCGAAGACGGCCGAGTTCATCGGCATGGAGCGATCAGCCTTGCACCGCAAGCTGAAGTCGCTGGGCGTGTAAAGGCAATCCAGGAAAAGTGTGCAGCGCCGGTTGGGGTCGGCGGCTTCGCCGTACCATTCCGTCCGGAATTGCCCAAAGCCGGCTGGCCCACGCGATTGTTCATTACGGCAGCGGCGGAATCGCTTAAGAGAGCCGGACATTTCCCTGAGGTAGCCCATGCCGCGCATTGCCTATGTGAACGGGCGCTACGTCGCCCATGCCGAAGCCCGGGTCCATATCGAGGATCGCGGCTATCAGTTCGCTGACGGCGTCTATGAGGTCTGCGAGGTGGCGCGCGGCTTTATCGTCGACATGCCGCGCCATCTGGCCCGGCTTAAGCGCTCGCTCAAGGAATTGTCGATCGCATGGCCCGTCTCGGAAGGCGTCCTGCCGATACTGCTGCGCGAGGTGGTGCGCCGCAACAACGTCGTCAACGGCCTCGTCTATCTCCAGGTGACGCGCGGCGTCGCCAGCCGTGAATTCGTCTTTCCGGCAGCCGGCACCCGTCCGTCCTTGGTTATAACCGCCCGGAAGGCCGACCCCTCTGCTGCCGCCAAGCGGGTTGAGACCGGCATCAAGGTCATCACCGTCCCGGAGAATCGCTGGGACCGCGTCGACATCAAGAGCACCGGCCTGCTTGCCAATGTGCTCGCCAAGCAGAAGGCCAAGGAAGCCGGCGCCCAGGAGGCCTGGTTCGTCGACTCCGACGGCACGGTCAAGGAGGGCGGCTCGTCCAATGCCTGGATCGTCACCCGCGACGGCGTTCTGGTGACGCGGCCGGCCGAACACGGCATCCTGCGCGGCATCACCCGCACGACACTGTTCGACGTCGCCGAAAAGCTCGGTCTGACGATCGAGGAGCGTGGGTTTTCGATCGCCGAAGCCAAGGCAGCGCGGGAGGCTTTCATCAGTTCCGCGACCACGATCGCCATGCCGGTAGTCGAAATCGACGGCGCGCCGATCGCAAACGGCCACCCCGGCTCCATGACACTTTCGTTGCGGCAGGCATTTTTTGACATTGCGGAAAAAAGTCCAGCCTGATAACCGCAAAGGTGGAATGAACCTCAACTATCTCGTTCTGCTTGTCGTTTAGGCGGCAAGAGGGGGTTTGCGCGCTTGACAGGCGCCGCGTAATTTGGCGCATTGGCCTGCAGACCGAAGGGGATCGGCGAAAGACAAAAACAATGGCGGAACGATCGCAAAACCTTCAGGACCTGTTCCTGAATTCAGTTCGCAAGAGCAAAAATCCACTTACCATCTTTCTCATCAACGGTGTGAAGCTGACCGGCGTGGTCACTTCGTTCGACAATTTCTGTGTGTTGTTGCGGCGCGACGGGCATTCCCAGCTCGTCTACAAGCACGCCATTTCCACGATCATGCCGAGCCAGCCGGTTCAGATGTTTGATGGCGAGGAAGGCCAGGGCGCCTGATTGGCACGTGAGCAGGACGCGGACCGCAGAGTTCGCGGGAAACAAGGACATCAACTTGGGCCGGAAGCCAAGGATCCGACCCGGGCCGTTGTCATTGTGCCGGTGCTTGCGCGCCAGCCGCGGGGCGATGACGATTCGAGCCGCCCGCGCCTGAGCCGCTCGGCGGATGCCCGCCACGACGAGGCGGTCGGGCTTGCCAGCGCCATCGACCTGGACCCGGTCCACACCGCGGTGGTGACGGTCACCGATCCCCGCCCGGCAACGCTGCTCGGCAGCGGCAAGGTGGCGGAATTCGCCGACATCGTGAAGGAACGCAAGGCGGAATTGGTCATCGTCGACCATCCGCTCACGCCGGTACAGCAGCGCAATCTCGAGAAGGAACTGAACGCCAAGGTGCTCGACCGCACCGGGCTTATCCTTGAGATCTTCGGCGAGCGCGCCAGGACCAAGGAAGGCACCCTGCAGGTCGAGCTGGCGCATCTCAACTATCAGAAGGGTCGGCTGGTGCGCAGTTGGACCCACCTCGAACGGCAGCGCGGCGGCGCGGGTTTCCTGGGCGGTCCCGGCGAAACGCAGATCGAATCCGACCGGCGGATCCTGCAGGACAAGATCACCAAGCTCAAACATGAGCTGGAAACGGTTCGCCGCACCCGCGACCTGCACCGCGCAAAACGCAAGAAGGTGCCATTTCCGGTAGTTGCGATCGTCGGCTACACCAATGCCGGAAAGTCGACGCTGTTCAACCGGCTGACCGGGGCAGGGGTGCTGGCGGAGGACATGCTGTTCGCCACGCTCGATCCGACGCTGCGCCGCGTGCGCCTGCCGCACGGCACGCCGATCATCCTGTCGGACACGGTCGGCTTCATCTCGGACTTGCCGACTCATCTGGTCGCGGCCTTCCGGGCGACGCTGGAAGAGGTCGTCGAGGCCGATCTCGTGCTGCATCTGCGCGATATCTCTGATCCGGACACGGCAGCGCAGGCCGAGGATGTCGAGCGCATCCTTGGCGATCTCGGCGTCGATGCCGCGGACACCAGCCGCGTGATCGAGGTGTGGAACAAGATCGACCTGCTCGACGAAGGCAATCGCGAGCGCCTGCTTGCCGAGAGCGCCGGCGGCAAGGCGCCGCCGATCGCGATATCGGCAGCGACCGGCGAGGGGATCGATGCGCTCAAGGCGCTCATCGAGGCCAGAGTGTCGGGCGAGTTGGAAACGATGACGGTGACGTTGAGCCCGGCTGAGCTCGGCCAGGTCGACTGGCTCTATCGCAATGGCGATGTCGTCTCGCGGAGCGACAATGAGGACGGCAGCGTCACCATCTCACTGACGGCCACGCACAGCGCCCGCCAGGAGATCGAGACCCGGCTGAACCGCAGGAACCACGGCTAGGCCGCTGCTTATCTTGCGTTTTTGGCCTGCTGCCAGAGGGCTTCCATCTCGTCCAAAGTCGCCTGTTCCAGCGACCTCCCGGAAGCCTCCAACTCCCGCTCGACATAATGGAAGCGCGAGCGGAACTTCTCGTTGGTGCCGCTCAGCGCGGCTTCGGCATCAAGTCTCAAATGGCGGCCGAGATTGACGACGGCAAACAGCATGTCGCCGAACTCATCCTTGATGGGTGCCGCGTCGCCCGTGACCAGCGCCTCGCGCAGCTCGCCGATCTCTTCCTCTATCTTGTCGAGGATGGGTGCTGCCTCGCTCCAGTCGAAGCCGACGCGCGCAGCCTTCTCCTGCAGCTTCAACGCGCGGGTCAGCGCAGGGAGCGCAACCGGCACGCTATCGAGATAGCCCTTGCCGTGATCTTCCGGGTCGAGGCCGCGCGCGATGCGGGCGTTGCGCTTGTCGGCCTTCTCCACCGCCTTGATCTTCTCCCACATGCCCTTGGCCATGCCGGCGCTGCGCGCCTTCTCGTCGCCGAAGACATGCGGGTGACGGCGGATCATCTTGGTGGTGATCGCCTCGACAACGTCGCCGAACGCGAACTCGCCAATCTCCTGCGCCATCTGCGCGTGGTAGACGACCTGCAGCAGAAGGTCGCCCAGTTCCTCTCGCAGATCGTCGAAGTCGCCGCGCGCGATCGCATCCGCCACTTCATAGGCTTCCTCGATCGTGTAGGGGGCGATGGTGGAAAAGTTCTGCTCGATGTCCCAGGGGCAGCCGGTCTTCGGCGCTCTGAGTGCCGCCATGATCTCGATCAGACGGGAGATGTCTTTGGAGGGTTTCATGCAACAAACCCTAGCGCGCGCCGCGGCGGGCGACCAATCCCGCCGGCTGGCAAAAGCCGATTGTCCACAGTTGCGCCGGCACTCAGTCGAGCACCGAAACGATCGCCTTGGCGAGCTCGTCCATGCCGTCCTCAGGCAGACCTGCCACATTGATGCGGCTGTCACCTACCATATAGACGGCGTGCTCGGTGCGCAGACGCTCAACCTGCGCTTCGGTGAGCCCCAGGCGGGAGAACATGCCGCGATGGCTGGCGACGAAATCGAAGCGATCGGAGTTGGATTGCCGGCGCAACGCCTCGGCGAAGGCGACACGCAGCCTGAGCATGCGCAGCCGCATCTCCTCGAGTTCCGTCTCCCAGACCTTCTTCAGATCGGCGTCTTCCAGCACCATGCGTACGGCCGCAGCGCCATGGTCCGGCGGCATCGAATAGAGCGCTCGCGCCGCTGCCAGCATCTGGCTCATAGCCACGTCGGCCTGTGCGCCGTCCTTGGCCATGATCATGGCGGAACCGACGCGGTCGCGATAGACGGCGAAATTTTTCGAGCAGCTCGAGGCGACGACCATCTCGGGCACCTTGCCGGCGAGCAGCCGCAGGCCGGCGGCATCGGCGTCGAGCCCTTCGCCAAAGCCCTGATAGGCGATGTCGACGAAAGGCAGCAGGCCGCGCTCAAGCAGAACGTCGGCAACCTTCGCCCATTGCGCAGCATCCAGATTGGCGCCGGTCGGGTTATGGCAGCAGCCATGCAGCAGCACGACATCCCCGCTAGTGGCGGTCTTGAGCGCCGCCAGCATGTCGTCGAAACGGACAGCGCCGGAAACAGCGTCGAAATAAGGATAGTCGCGCACCTGTAGGCCGGCGGCGCGCATCACCGGCTGGTGGTTCGGCCAGGTCGGATCGGAGAGCCACACCGTCGCGCCCGGCCGCGTGCGCTGCAGAAGCTCGGCCACCAGCCTGAGGGCGCCCGATCCGCCCGGCGCCTGCGCTGCGCGGATGCGCGAATGATCGGCGTTATCGCCGAAGGCAAGCCTGATCATGGCGGCGTTGAAGCCGATGTCGCCGGCGAGGCCGAGATAGGTCTTGGTGTCCTGGCCCGCGAGCAGCCGCTTCTCAGCCTCGCGCACGGCCCGCATCACCGGCGTCCTGCCGTTACGATCCTTGTAGACGCCGACGCCCAGGTCGACTTTGCCGGGGCGCGTGTCGGCGTGGTAAAGGCCGATCAACGCAAGGATCTTGTCGGCGGGCGCGGGCTGCAGGGTCTCGAACATCGATAGGGCTCCAGTGGCGGCGGAGTGATACGCAAATCGGCCGCGCTTCGCCAGCGGTTTCCTCCATATGCCGCTCGGGCGCTCGCTCACCCGAGGCCGGCGCAACTCCTCGCGGGAATCGCAAAAAGAAACGGCAGCCAGGGATTAAAATCCCCACATGCTCCGTAAACAGGGCATGAAACGGTCGATGGCACGCTTCGATATCGTCGGGCAGTTGGGATCGCTGCGGCGCTACGCGCGCTCGCTGACGCGCGACAGCGCCGATGCCGAGGATCTGGTCCATGACGCGCTGGTGCGCGCCTATGAGCGGCGCGGCACCTTTCGCTCGGGCGGCAACCCGCGCGCCTGGCTGCTGGCGATCCTGCACAACATCTTCATCGACCGCATGCGCTCGCGGCGGTCCGAGACAGCGCGCATCGAGCAGGCAGGCCGTCTCGCCGAGCAAAACATGCCGGCGTCCCAGGACCATTCGGTGCGCCTTTCGCAGGTGCGCGAAGCCTTCCTGTCGCTGCCGGAAGAGCAGCGCGCCGCGCTGCATCTCGTCGCCATCGAAGGGTTGAGCTACGCAGAGGCCGCCGAGGTCAGTGGCGTCCCGCTCGGAACCCTGATGTCGCGCATCGGCCGCGCTCGTGCGGCGCTGCGCGAGATGGAGGAGGGCGCTCCGGCGCGCGGCAAAAATCACCTGAGGATCGTGGGAGGTGAATCATGACCGCTATCGTCGATCCGGTGACCGATGCCGATCTCGACGCCTATGTCGATGATCAGCTCGACGTCGCCCGCCGCATCGAGGTCGAGGCGTTCCTGTCCGCTCGTCCCGAAGTGGCCGCGCGTGTGATGTCGGATCTCAGAACGCGCGACGAGTTGCGCGTGGCGCTGGCCGGGCCAGGCGCAATGGCGCGCCCGGCGACGACCGACGCGGCGCGTCGGCTGGAAAGGGTGCTTGCCAGGGACCGAGCCTTTTCCGTGCTGCAGCGCGCCGCGGCCGCCGCCGTGCTGGTGGCGGCAGGGTGGCTTGCGAACGGCGTCTTCGGGCCGATCGCCGTCAGCAAGGTGGTCGCCTCGACGCAGCCGCCCGCCTATGTCGAGGAAGCGGCGAGCGCGCACCGGACGACGCTGGTGCGTGAGACGATGCCGTCCCAGGCCGAGGCGCCGAATTACAATGCCGACGAGATCCGCGCCGCGACCGCGATCGTCATGCCGTCATTGCCCGACGACTGGCGGATCCGCGATGTTCAGATCTATCCGTCGCGGTTCGGGCCGAGCGTCGAGATGGCACTCGAAACGAAGGACCTCGGGCTGGTGTCGCTGTTTGCGATCAGGCCAGGCACGTTCGACGTCGTGAAGCCCACCGTCGCGCCCTTGGGCGATATCTCGTCCGCCTATTTCCAGATCGGCGAGGTCGCTTACGCCGTCGTCGGACAAGGCGATGCCGGCGATCTCGACCGGGCCGCCGAAAAGCTCGCCCGCACTCTCTATTGAAGCAGCCAATCGAACCGACCAACCAAGGAGAAACGAAATGAACAGCCCTAATCTTGGATACCGAATGGGCACCGGCGTCCGGGCCGGTGCCCTCTATGACGAGGGCCTGCGCCGGCACATGCTGCGCGTCTACAACTATATGGGCCTCGGGCTCGTCGTCACCGGCCTCGTCGCCCTTGTTGTGGCCTCGACGCCGGCGCTCTACGTCCCGATCTTCTCCACGCCGCTGAAATGGGTGGTGATGCTGGCGCCGCTCGCCTTCGTCATGTTCTTCTCCTTCAAGATGCAGACGATGTCGGCGGCGAGCGCGCAGGCGATGTTCTGGGCCTTCTGCGCGGTCATGGGCCTGTCGCTGGCTTCCGTGTTCCTGGTGTTCACCGGCACCAGCATCGCGCGCACCTTCTTCATCGCCGCCACCATGTTCGGCGCCACCAGCCTCTACGGCTACACGACCAAGCGCGACCTGACGCAGTTCTCGTCCTTCCTGATCATGGGCCTGATCGGCGTGGTGATCGCGAGCCTCGTCAACCTGTTCCTCGGCTCGACCGCGCTGCAGTTCGCCATCTCCGTGATCGGCATTGCGGTCTTCATCGGCCTGACCGCCTGGGACACGCAGACGATCAAGGAGCAGTATGCCGAGAATTTCGACGCCGAATCGCAACAGAAGCTCGCCGTCTTCGGCGCCTTCTCGCTGTATCTGAACTTCATCAACATCTTCCAGCTGCTGCTGAATTTTACCGGCGAGCGCGAATAGTCCGGACCGTAGCAGGCAACAGCTTCGTACCGTGGCCGACGGGTAAACCGCTGGCCACGGTTTTTCTTTTGGCGTTGCATCTGGCGTGGCAGTGCTGGTCGTTCACGGCGGCTGCTTGAGGGGATGCCGCACTGCCTGCTGCCCTTGAGTTCAGGCGAGGCCTTTTGCTAGCCTGCCGGCCCGAGCAGCCAGTCGCGAGGACGCATGGAACAGCTGACGCTTGACGGTGACGGCATCTCGGCGACCATCGTCGGGCAGGGGGCCGAGTTGGTCTCCTTGCGCGATGCCGAACGCACGCAACTTCTGTGGCAGGCGGGGCCTGAATGGCGGCGTCATTCGCCGGTGCTGTTTCCGATAGTCGGCCGGCTGAAAGGCGACCAGTTGCGCCATCGCGGCAAAGCCTATCCAATGACGCAGCATGGCTTCGCCCGCGACAGGCGCTTTGCCTGGGCGGAGCAGGGGCCTTCCTCTTGCAGGCTGGTCCTAACCGATGACACCGAGACCCGCACCCGCTACCCATTCGCCTTTCGGCTGGCCATAAACTACAGCCTCGGCCCCCGCCAGCTTGGCGTGACCTTCGAGGTCGCCAACACAGGCGACGAGGTGCTGCCGGCCTCGGTCGGCGCCCATCCGGCCTTCAACTGGCCTTTGCTGCCGGAATTGCCCAAGGAAGCCTACCGGCTGACCTTTGCCGACGATGAACCTGCGCCGATACGACGCCTGAAGGACGGGCTGATGCTGCCGACGCCGCAGCCAACGCCCGTCGAGGGCAAGACGCTTGCCCTCTCCGAGCGGCTGTTCGATGACGACGCCGTCATTCTGGACCGGCCCGCCAGCACC
>NZ_RZST01000181.1:0-11894 GCF_003997575.1 Mesorhizobium sp. M1A.F.Ca.IN.022.07.1.1 | reverse complement strand
GACCGGTATAGATCACGTCGACGTCGCCCAGTTCCTTGGCCGCTTCCTCGGCGCCCTTGTTGGCGGCGTCGAAGAAGCCGTTGCCGAGCGACTTCACGACCAGCGCGATCTTGACGTTCTCGGCATAGGCGCCATTCACGAACATGGCGGCGGAAAAGGCCGCCGTGACCAGCAGTTTCTTCAAAAAGCTCATTCGAATATCCTCCCTTGAGCGTTGCATTCCATCGCCGCTGCGGGCGCGAGTTGTCCTCAGGCCTGCAGTGAAGATTCCTCCTTGTCGCTTGACTGTTTGCGGGCGACGATCAGCGCCACACCCGCGGTTTCCAGCATCTTGGCTTCGCGGTCGTCGATACCGTCGTCTGTGATCACGGTCGTGATGCGCGACAGCCCGCACAGGATCAGGCTGGATCGCATGCGGAATTTCGAGGAATCGACCAGCACCACCAGCTCGTCGGCCTGGTCGATCAGTTTTTGCTCCGCCTGGATCAGCAGCGGGTCGCCTTCCATCAAGCCGAGCGGGCCTAACCCTTGAGCGCCCATGAACATGCGCCGCGCATAGAAATTGCGCGTCACGTCATTGTCGAAGGGCGACAGGATGATGTTCTGCTCGCGATAGATCGTGCCGCCCGACAGCATCACCATGTTCTTCGAGTGCTTGAGCAGATGCTCGGCGATCGGGAACGAGTTGGTGAAGATCGGCATGCGGCGGCCGGTCAGGAAATGCACCATCTGGAAGGTCGTGGTGCCGCCATTGATGATGATTGGCTCGCCGTCCTTGCAAAGGTTCACCGCTTCCCGCGCGATCGCCCGCTTCTGCGCGGCGTTCAGCGTTTCGTTGACCGAGAAGGGCCGGCCGGCAAGGCCGATGACTTGCGGCGGTGAGATCGCCTCGGCGCCGCCGCGCACCCGGCGCAGCCGCTTTTGCACATGCAGCGCCGCGATATCGCGCCGAATCGTCGCCTCGGAGGAGTCCGTCAGGTCGACCATTTCCTGCACCGTCACCACAGGCTTTTCCTGGACGGCGGACAGAATGATCCTGTGGCGCTCTTTTTCGTGCATGGTTCCTCCCTGCCTGGCTATCAGGCACCAGAAAACGCGCAATGTCAATCATTTCCGATCACATATTTTCATTGTGCAGTGCAATATGATCGATCTTGATCGTTTATGATTGACAAGAGGCCCTGTTGGGTAGACATTCCAGCCAAATTGGACTGCTCGGTTTTAGCGTCCCAAGGGAGGATACCTATGCTCGACAAGCGCTCCGGCTCGCGCCTCGCCAATCTGTGGGACGATGCAAGGGCCGAAGGGATGAGCGGTCCCGAGCTTCTGGTCTATCGCTCGAACACGCTGGGTTCAGACAAGCGCGTCACCAATTATGGCGGCGGCAACACCTCGTCCAAGGTCTGGCAGAAAGACCCGCTGACCGGTGAGGACGTCGAGGTGCTGTGGGTCAAGGGCTCGGGCGGCGACAGCGCTTCGATCAAGCTCGACGGGTTTGCAACCCTCTACATGGACAAGCTGCGCGCGCTGAAGAGCCTCTATCGCGGCGTCGACCACGAGGATGAGATGGTGGGCTATCTGCCCCACTGCACCTTCAACCTCAATCCGCGCGCGGCCTCCATCGACACGCCGCTGCATGCCTTCGTGCCGAAGGCTTGCGTCGACCACATGCATCCCGATGCCATTATCGCGATTGCCGCGGCGAAGGACTCCAGAGCGATCACGAAAGAGGTGTTTGGCGAGGCCATCGGCTGGCTGCCCTGGAAGCGGCCGGGCTTCGAGCTTGGGCTGTGGCTGGAGAAATTCTGCCGCGACAACCCTGGCGCCAAGGGAGTGGTTCTCGAAGGCCACGGCCTGTTCACCTGGGGCGACGCGCCGAAGGAATGCTACGAAACGACGATTTCGGTGATCAATCAGGCGATCGACTGGTTCGAGCGCAAATCCGAGGGCAAGGCGATCTTCGGCGGCGAGGTGGTGAAGGCGCTCGAGGCGCCGGCACGGCGTGCCATTGCCGCGAAACTCATGCCGAGAATCCGCGGCCTGATCTCGGAAAAGAGCCATAAGCTCGGCCATTTCGACGACCAGCCGGCAGTGCTCGAATTCGTCAATTCGAAAGACCTGCGCCCACTGGCGGCCCTGGGCACGTCCTGTCCGGACCATTTCCTGCGCACCAAGATCCGGCCATTGGTGATCGAGTTCGATCCGGCAAAGCCGGATGTCGATGCCGTCATCGCGCGCCTCGCCGACGACATTGCGGCCTATCGGGTTGGCTACCAGGCCTACTACGACAGCTGCAAACATAAGGACTCGCCCGCCATCCGCGATCCGAACGCGGTCGTCTATCTGATGCCGGGCGTCGGCATGTTCACTTTCGCCGGCGACAAGGCGACGGCGCGCATCTCCGGCGAGTTCTACGTCAACGCCATCAACGTCATGCGCGGCGCCTCGACGGTCTCGTCCTATGTCGGCCTGCCGGCTCAGGAGGCCTTCGACATCGAATACTGGCAGTTGGAAGAAGCCAAGCTCCAGCGCCTGCCGAAGCCGAAGGCGCTGGCGGGACAGATCGCCCTGGTCACCGGCGGTGCCGGCGGCATCGGCCGCGCCACCGCCAGCCGCCTGCTGCGCGAAGGCGCCTGCGTCGTGCTGGCCGATATCGATGAGACCGCGCTTGCCGGCGCTCACGAAGAGCTGTCGAAAGCCTACGGCAAAGACTTCGTCCGTCCGGTGCGGATCGACGTGACCTCGGAAGATCAGGTCACGTCGGGCTTTGCCGAAACTTCGGTCGAGTTCGGCGGCATCGACATTCTCGTTTCCAATGCCGGCCTGGCCTCCTCGGCGCCGATCGAGGAGACGACGCTGGCGTTGTGGAACAAGAATATGGACATCCTGTCGACCGGCTATTTCCTCGTTTCGCGCGAGGCTTTCCGGCTGTTCCGCGCGCAGAAGATCGGCGGCAATGTCGTCTTCGTCGCCTCCAAGAACGGCCTTGCCGCTTCGCCCAACGCCGCCGCTTACTGCACGGCCAAGGCGGCCGAGATCCATCTCGCGCGCTGTCTCGCGCTTGAGGGTGCGGAGGCGCAGATCAGGGTCAACGTCGTCAATCCGGACGCCGTGCTGCGCGGCTCCAAGATCTGGACCGGCGAATGGAAGGAACAGCGCGCCGCCGCCTACAAGATGTCGACCGACGATCTCGAGGAGCACTACCGGTCGCGTTCGATGCTGAAACGCTCGGTATTTCCGGAAGATATCGCCGAAGCGATCTACTTCTTCGCTTCCGACATGTCGGCTAAGTCGACCGGCAACATCGTCAATGTCGACGCCGGCAACGCGCAGAGCTTTACGCGGTAAATTGTCAGAGCCAGCGCTGCCCCTCACCCTTACCCTCTCCCCATAAGAACGGGGAGAGGGGGCGCCAGCGCTGGAGCGCGTCCCTTCTCCCCGTCACTATACGGGGAGAAGGTGCCAGTAGGCGGATGAGGGGCAGCGCCGACGAATTGGGAGGAAAAAAATGCCCGAACAGATCATCTCAGCCGACCTCGTCGCCAACCACAACTCAGCTCGCCAACCCGCCCTCGAGCGTGACTACGCCTCCCTCGGCGAGCGCCTCGACCGGCGCGGCATCGCTATCGATGCGATCCGCGACACGGTCGAAAAATTCGGCGTCGCGATCCCGTCCTGGGGCGTCGGCACCGGCGGCACGCGTTTTGCCCGTTTTCCCGGCGCCGGGGAGCCGCGCGACATCTTCGACAAGATCGAGGATTGCGCCGTCATCAGCCAGCTGACGCAAGCGACGCCTACCGTCTCGCTGCATATCCCGTGGGACAAGGCCGATCCGAACCGGCTGAAGCAGGCGGCGGCGCGTTTCGGGCTCGGGTTCGATGCGATGAACTCCAACACGTTTTCCGACGCGAAGGACCAGAAGCTCTCCTACAAATTCGGCTCGCTGTCGCACGCCGATGCCGGCACGCGCCGCCAGGCGGTCGAGCACAATCTCGAATGCATCGAGATCGGCAGGACGCTTGGGTCGAAGGCGCTGACGGTTTGGATCGGCGACGGCTCGAACTTCCCCGGCCAGGTCAGTTTCGCCAAGGCCTTCGAGCGCTATCTCGACGCCATGCGGCAAATCTACGCCGGCCTGCCGGACGACTGGCGGCTGTTTACCGAGCACAAGATGTACGAGCCGGCCTTCTATTCGACCGTCGTGCAGGACTGGGGCACGAACTACATCATCGCCAAGGAGCTCGGCGACAAGGCCTTCTGCCTCGTCGACCTCGGCCACCACGCGCCCAACGTCAACATCGAGATGATCGTGTCGCGGCTGATTCAATTCGGCAAGCTCGGCGGCTTCCACTTCAACGATTCCAAATATGGCGACGACGATCTCGACGCCGGTTCGATCGATCCTTACCGGCTGTTTTTGGTCTTCAACGAGCTGGTCGATGCAGAGCTTTCGGGTGCCAAGGGCTTCCATCCCGCGCATATGCTCGACCAGAGCCATAACGTCACCGATCCGATCGAAAGCCTGATGCTGTCCGCGGTCGAGGTGCAGCGCGCCTATGCGCAGGCGCTGCTGGTCGACCGCAAGGCGCTGGACGGTTTTCAGGAAGCGAACGACGCGCTGATGGCGACGCAGACGCTGAAGACCGCCTACCGCACCGATGTCGAGCCGATCCTCGCCATGGCGCGGCTGAGAACCGGCGGCGCCATTGATCCAGTCGCCGCCTATCGCGAGGCCGGCTACCGAGCGAAGGTCGCGGCGGAGCGGCCGGGCGTCGCCGGCGGTGGCGGCGGGATTGTCTGACACCCTCATCCGGCCGCTTCGCGGCCGCCTTTCTCCCAAGGCAGAAGAGGTTGGCGTCGGCGCTCACGAGCTCCTTCCCCAGCGGGAAGAGGTCGGACTGCCCCGAATTGCCCTTCGCAATTCGGGGGGCAGGTGAGGGGCTCTGCCCAATGCTACTCCAATTGTTATTGGACCAACGCGCTCCAACGGTCTTTCCTGGGTGTCCCCCCGCCTTGGAGACCCACCATGCATCTCACCCGCCGGACGCTGATCGCCGTCAGCTTTGCGCTCACTGTTGCCTTCACACCATCGACCGCCGTTTTTGCGGCTGCGCCGGCTCCCGCCAAGGGCGAGCACGGCATGGTTGTGACCGCCCAGCATCTCGCCACCGAAGTCGGCGTCGACGTGCTGAAGAAGGGTGGCAACGCCGTCGATGCGGCGGTCGCCGTCGGCTATGCGCTGGCCGTCGTCTATCCGAATGCCGGCAATATCGGTGGCGGCGGTTTCATGACCATCCGCTTGAAGGACGGCCTTTCGACCTTCATCGATTTTCGCGAGCGCGCGCCGCTGGCGGCGACCAAGACGATGTATCTCGACAAGGACGGCAAGCCGATCAAAGGTGCCAGCCTCGACGGCTATCTCGCCGTCGGCGTGCCTGGTTCGGTGGCCGGCTTCGAGATGGCACGCGAGAAATACGGGACCTTGTCCAGACAGGACCTGATGGCCCCGGCGATCGCCTATGCCAAGGACGGCTTCGTGCTCAACCAGGGCGACGCGGCCTCCTTCGCCGGCAGCGCCGACCGGCTGGCCAAGGATCCGGCAGCGGCCGCTATTTTTCTGAAAAAAGACGGCAAGCCCTATGGTATCGGCGAGAAGCTAGTTCAGCCGGACCTTGCGGCCTCGCTCTCGGCGATCTCCGAGAAAGGGTCCGATGCCTTCTACAAGGGGCCGATTGCCGACGCGATCGTCAAGGCGAGCGGCGCCAAGGGCGGCATCCTCGCCAAAGGCGATTTCGAGCAATACGCGGTGCGCGAGCTGAAGCCGGTGACCTGTTCCTATCGCGGCTACGAGATCATCTCCTCGCCGCCGCCGAGTTCGGGCGGCGTCATCATCTGCGAAATCCTCAATGTGCTCGAAGGCTATCCGCTGTCCTATCTCGGAGCCGGCTCGGCCGAGACCGTCCACGTCATGGTCGAGGCCATGCGTCATGCCTATGTCGACCGCAATTCGGCGCTCGGCGATCCAGATTTCGTCGACAATCCGGTCTCGAAACTGCTCGACAAGGGCTATGCCAAGGACATCCGCGACAAGATCGATCCGTTCCGCGCCGGTGTCTCGAAGGACTTGATGCCCAAGGGCTTCGGCGAGTCGAAGGAAACCACCCATTATTCTATCATCGACAGGGACGGCAACGCGGTAGCCGTCACCTATACGCTCAATGGTTCCTTTGGCGCCGGCGTCGTCGCCGACGGCACCGGGATCCTGCTCAACAACGAAATGGACGATTTCACCCAGAAGCCCGGCGTGCCCAACCTCTACGGACTGGTCCAAGGCGAGGCCAACGCGATCCAGCCGAAGAAGACGCCGCTGTCCTCGATGAGCCCGACCGTCGTTGTGAAGGACGGCAAGCCGTTCATGGTCATCGGCAGCCCGGGTGGCTCGCGCATCATCACCATCACGCTGGAGGCAATCGTCAACGTCATCGACCACGGCATGAACATTCAGGAGGCGATCGACGCTCCGCGCATCCACCATCAATGGCTGCCCGACACCGTCTATGTCGAGCCTTTCGGGCTTTCTCCCGACACCGAAAGGCTGCTTGCCGGCATGGGCTATCATCTCGATCTCAGCGACCAGACCTGGGGCCAGGCGGCCGGCATCCTGGTCGGCGGCAAGAGCCTGGCGGAGATCGAGAAAGGCGGCGGCGCCCGCTACAACGGAGCCATCGACAGCCGCGCCGCTTCCGGCGACGCGCTGGGCTACTGACTACACGACAAGGGTGATGGTTGAGGCAATCAGCAGCACCGCGGCAATGCCGACGAACAGCGCATAAATGCGCGGCCGGTCAATCAGCAGCGCGTTGCCCGAAATCCAGGCCGAAGTGGCGCCGCCCAACGCAAACAGGAAGCCGTTGCGGTGGCCGAAGGTCATCGACGCGGCCATCAGGCCGCCGATGATCAGCGCGCCGAACACGATGATGACGGCAACGGCATATTTCTCGAAATCATTGCCGCTGCCCATCGCCGGTCCCATGGCGTTGAGATTCGGCAGATCGTCGGGATCAAAGGGGCTGGCCGAGCCGTATTCGTCTTGACCGAGGGATTCGCGCATCATTCGTTCTCCGCTGAGCGGCAACAAACCATCAACGCTTGCCAAGTGCAACCGGCAAGGCCACCGCCATCATGCGTTCGCCAACCGGCTGGTGCCAACGTGCCACGGTTTTCTGGATAGCCTCAACGCCGGGGGCTTCGATCGGGTTCCACAAGCTTGATCTCTCTGGAAAAATCGCTGCGCACGATGCCGTGCCGCTGCAGCTTGTCGTAGAAGGTCTTGCGCGGAATGCCGAGCGCCTCGATCGTACGCCGGACATCGCCGCCATTGCGGCCAAGTGTCTCGCGGATGATCTCGGCCTCGTAGCGCTCCAGCCGTTCCGGCAAGGGCATCGAGACGTCCAAATCTGTCGGCTGAGCGGCGGGGCTGCTGCCGATCTCTTCCAGACCGAGCACGAAGCGCTCGGCAAAATGGGCGAGCTCGCGGACATTGCCGGGCCAGTCGTGTTCGCGCAGATGGCGCTGGACGGCGGCCGGCGCCGCGGGCACCTGGCGATGAAAGCGGGCAGCGGCGCGCTCGGCGAAATACCCGAACAGCAACGGCACGTCGTCCCGGCGCTCGCGCAATGGCGGGATCGAAAGCGTCACCACATTGAGCCGATAATAGAGGTCTTCGCGGAAATTGCCGCGCTGGCCGGGATCGCCGAGATCGATCTTGGCGGCGGCAACGACGCGCAGGTCGACCGGCCGGATTTCGTTGGTGCCGAGTGGCGTCACCTCGCGCATTTCGAGCACGCGCAGCATCTGCACCTGAGTGGAGGGCGGCATGCTTTCGATCTCATCGAGGAACAGCGTGCCGCCGCTCGAATGCTCGATGCGGCCGACGCGCTTCTTCTGCGCGCCCGTGAAGGCACCGGCCTCATGGCCAAACAATTCGCTTTCGATCACCGTCTCCGGCAACGTGCCGCAATTGAGCGCGACGAAATTGCCCTTGGCGCGGCGGCTCCAGCGATGCAGCAGGCTCGCCACCACCTCCTTGCCCGAGCCTGTCTCGCCGGTCACCAGCACATCGACATCGGTGTCGGCGATCTGTCTCAGCGTGCGGCGCAGCCGCTCCATAGCCGGTGTCTGGCCGATCAGCGGAAGGCCTTCCTGCGCCTGCTCGGCCGCTTCGCGCAAGGCGCGGTTCTCCATAACAAGACGGCGCTTTTCCGCGGCGCGCCATACACTTTGCGCCAGCCGGTCGGCCGCGAAGGGCTTGGTGATGAAGTCATAGGCGCCGTCCTTGATCGCCTTTACCGCCATGGCGATATCGCCGTGCCCGGTGACGAGGATGACGGGGATATCCGGGTCAAGGTCGACCACGAGGTCGAAAAGCTGCAGGCCGTCCATTTCGGGCATGCGGATGTCTGACACCAAGACGCCGGCAAAGCCGGCATCGAGGCCGGCGAGTGCCTCGCTTGCCGAGGAAAAGGCAGACACGGCAAAACCGGCAAGTTCGAGCGTCTGCTTCGTCGCCTTGAGCAGGTCACTATCGTCATCGATCAGGATGACCGGATTGCCGTCTGTCATCTCGGGCCAGCCTTCGAGAGATGGATGGTGAAGCGGGTGCCGGTCCCGCTGCTTGTCACCTCGATACGCCCGCCAAAGTCGGCGACGATGTCCTTCGAGATGACGAGCCCGAGCCCCAAGCCCTTTTCCTTCGAGGTATTGAAAGGCGTGAACAGCGATTTCAGGATCGCCGGCGGAATCCCCGGTCCGTTATCGGACACGATCAGCGCGACGCCGTCGGCGGTTTCCGCGGCGGACACTTCGACCCGAGCACCGTCACGCCCCTCGAGCGCTTCCAACGCGTTCTGGAACAGGTTGATCAGCACCTGCTCCAACCGCAGCCGGTTCCCCATCACTTTCAGCGTCGCCGGCGGCAGCGTGATCGCCAGCGCGTCCAATCGGCCGGCAAAGCGGCTCCTGAGCAGCACCACTGCGCCTTCGATGACGCTGCGCAACTCGACCGGCTCGGCGGCGGTGCGACCCTTGCGGGCGAAAGCTTTCAGCTCCTCGGTGATGGAGCCGATGCGTTCGGTCAGCGCTGCGATGGCGCCGAGATTTTCCTCCGCCGGCGCCGTCTGCTTGCGTTCCAGGAAAACGCGCGCATTGTCGGCATAGGCGCGGATGGTCGCCACCGGCTGGTTGATCTCATGCGCGACGCCCGCGGCAACCTGGCCGAGCGTCGCCAGGCGGTTGGCCTGCACCAGCTCCTGCTGCATGACCTGCAGCTTGGCTTCGGTGCTGCGGTGGTCGGCGATCTCGGCCTGCAGCCGGTCGCGCGCGAGGCTGAGGTCCTGCGTGCGCTCGACGACGCGCCGTTCGAGTTCGGCGCGCGCCGCCTGCTCGGCAGCGATCCGCATCTGCGCGGACTGCCGGCGCCACAACAGATAAGCGGCCAAAGCGAGCAGCGGGACAAGGACGCCGAGGGCCAACAAACGCATTTCGCGCTGCGCCGCCGCGATCGGCGCTTCCGCCGGCACGAGATAGTCGAGGCGCCATGGCGTCGACGGCACGGCGGTGGATAGCCGCAGATACTCCGCGTCGCTGCCGCCGGGCGTGATGGCGTGCACCAGTGCGACATCGAGGCTCAGCGGTTGCGGTCTCGTGATGGGCAACGGCACCAGCGGAGCCTCGCCGAACTGCTGGCTGGCGCGGATGTCGGCCGCGACTGGAGCGGCCAGCGGCGCCGTCGTCATGAAGCGCCAGGAGGGCACGCTGGTGATCAGCACCACCCCATGCTCGTCGCTGACATAGGCCGGGCGGTTCGCCTCGTGCCAGTCGGCTTCGAGCTGGTCGAACTCCATCTTGACCACGACGACGCCGAGCGGGGCCGCCGCACTCCCGACACGGCGCGAAATGTAGAGGCCCGGGCGCTTGCTGACATTGCCGAGCGCGAAATACTCGGCCGTGCCGGATTGCATGGCGCCCGAGAAATAGGCGCGAAAACCGTAGTCATTGCCGACAAAGCTAACCGGCTCGCGCCAGTTGCTGGAAGCGATGGCCAGCCCGTCCGGGCCGGTGACGTAAAGCACCGAGGCCTTGGTGCCCGAAACCAGCCCTTCGAGCTTGCGGTTCAGCACGTCGATCGAGGTGGGGCTGCGCTCAGCGAGCGCGTCATGCACCTGCTGGTCTTCGGACAGAAGCAGCGGCAGCGCGCGTGGGTTTTCGAGCACCGCACGCAGCAGCGCCACCTTGAGATTGGCGTCGGTCCGCCCTTGCGCCGACAGCGCCTCGATCTCGGTCGAGCGTCCGTAGAGGCCGGCGCCATAGAGCGCTGCAAAGACGATGAGAAGCGCCACCGCCGCAAACAGCAGCCAGGCGCGCCGCGCCCGCCCGGCGAGCAGTTCGGGCGTCGAAGCGAGGGCAGCGGCGGGGCGTTGCAGCATCGCCCATTTGTGCATGATTTCGCACAAAGCACAATTCGAGCTATGCGGATCGCCGCACTGCGCTGTCGAATGGCAAAGCGCGTTGCGTCAGAAAACCAAACAAAATCAATGCTCGACGCCTCAAGGCGCAATCTGGCACGGCCGTTGCAAATGCATCCGCAGCAGCCGCGAGGCTGTGAAGGTCAACTGCCCCGGGAGGTCGAGCTTCTCGATCGGGGCCGAACGGAGGACATCATGCAGACGGCAATCGCTGCCGCGGAACCGCGCGGCAAAGTTCCCTTTTATCGGCATCTTTACGTGCAGGTCCTGGCGGCGATCGCCGCCGGCATCCTGCTCGGCCATTTCTATCCCGACATCGGCGCCTCGCTGAAGCCGCTCGGCGATGCCTTCATCAAGCTGGTCAAGATGGTGATCGCGCCAGTGATCTTCCTCACCGTCGCGACCGGCATCGCCGGCGTCTCCGACCTGCATAAGGTCGGCCGGGTCGCCGGCAAGGCGATGATCTATTTCCTCGTCTTCTCGACGCTGGCGCTCATCGTTGGCCTGATCGTGTCAAATGTCGTCCAGCCCGGCGCCGGCATGCACATCAATCCGGCGACGCTCGACGCCTCGAAGGTCTCGACCTTCACCGAGAAGGCGCATGACACGACGATCGTCGGCTTCCTGATGAACATCATCCCCGACACCATCACCGGCGCCTTCGCCCAGGGCGACATCCTGCAGGTGTTGTTCTTCTCGGTGCTGTTCGGCGTCGCTCTCGCTTTGGTCGGCGAGCGCGCTCGTCCGGTGGTCGACTTCCTGCAGGCGCTGACGGCGCCGATCTTCCGCCTCGTCGCCATCCTGATGAAGGCTGCGCCCATCGGCGCCTTCGGCGCCATGGCCTTCACCGTCGGCAAATACGGCATCGGGGCGATCGCCAAT
Source organism: Mesorhizobium sp. M1A.F.Ca.IN.022.07.1.1 (assembly GCF_003997575.1). Lineage (NCBI taxonomy): Bacteria > Pseudomonadati > Pseudomonadota > Alphaproteobacteria > Hyphomicrobiales > Phyllobacteriaceae > Mesorhizobium > Mesorhizobium sp. M1A.F.Ca.IN.022.07.1.1. Next base: position 489 of record NZ_RZST01000181.1, on the reverse strand, counting down.
CTCGCCTTCCTGATCGGCACCTTTTACCTGACGTCGCTGCTCTTCGTGCTGATCGTGCTGGGAGCGGTGGCATGGTACAACGGCTTCTCCATCCTGGCGCTGATCCGCTACATCAAGGAAGAGCTGCTCCTGGTGCTCGGCACTTCCTCGTCGGAGGCAGCGCTTCCCGGCCTGATGGCCAAGATGGAGCGCGCCGGCTGCAACCGCTCGGTGGTCGGTCTCGTCATCCCGACCGGCTATTCGTTCAACCTCGACGGCACCAACATCTACATGACGCTGGCAGCGCTGTTCATCGCCCAGGCGACCGACACGCCGCTCACCTTCGGCGACCAGATCCTGCTGCTGCTCGTTGCCATGCTGAGCTCCAAGGGGGCCGCCGGCATCACCGGCGCGGGCTTCATCACCTTGGCGGCCACGCTTTCGGTCGTGCCTTCGGTGCCGGTTGCCGGCATGGCGCTGATCCTCGGCGTGGACCGCTTCATGTCGGAG
>NZ_RZST01000180.1:0-11988 GCF_003997575.1 Mesorhizobium sp. M1A.F.Ca.IN.022.07.1.1 | reverse complement strand
CGCCTGCGAGGCTTGGCAGAAGCTCATCGCCCAACCCGAAACAATCGAATCAATCGGAATGCGAGAGTGGGCTCACGTCGGTCGAGCGTCATGACCCTTGGTATTAGTCGGTGCCGGCGCCTGAATGATTTTATCGCAGGTCCGGCAGCTGTACTTGGTTCGAACGGTCTCGATCACCTGCCAGGCCTGGGCGACCAGATCGAGCATCTCCTCGTGATCTTCGCCCATGGCGCAGATCGCCGCCGCAAGCCTGGGCAGCATGCGCAAGACGGCGAATCACCCGCTTGCGCGGCAGGTTCGGGTTGCAAGCCGGCATCGATCGCAAGGAGATCGGCCTGCTGCTTGCCACGTCGACACCTGACCATCTGCTGCCGCCGAGCACGCCGCTGGTGGCGCACAGGCTCGGCCTTGAAAGGGCCGGCGGGGCCGACCTCGCGGGCGCGCCTGCTTCAGAGCCTGGTTACCGATTGATCCGCCGCAACGACGCGATCACGCCTTTCGATCTAACCAAGGTCACGTCGCGCTGACCAAAGCCTTCCTCGCGGTCGAGGATTCCACGGCGGCCGGCTCGCGGCGTGTCCACGACGTAGTCGAGCAACTGACGGCGCAGGTCATCGCCGCGCTCGCCCGCCGGGCCGATGCTGGCCGCACCTTCCACATCGAGGAGGTGCAGCAGGACCAGGTCGAACTGGCGCTGATGCGCGGCGAACATCACAAAATAGCGCCGCCTATGTGCTTTATCGCGAGGAGCGGGCAAGGGAGCTCGCGCAAGAGAGAGCGACTGCCGCCGGACCCGCGCAGCCTTCACTGCAGGTGAAGGGCGATGACGGCGCGGTGGCACCGGTCGATGAGGCCCGCTTGTCGCGCATGGTCAAGGAGGCCTGCGACGGACTGGATGTCGTCCCTGCCGCGCCGGTCCTGACCGAAGCCTGCCGTAATTCTACGACGACATCTCGCTCGACGAACTGTCTCTGGCACAGATCTTGGCCGCGCGTACCCTGATAGAACAGGAGCCAACTACGCCTATGTCTCGGCCCGCCTGGTCACGCCACTGACATCTGATGCCCATTAGTTGGCCAGCGCCTCGCGTCCCGTCTGTGCAGCGAAATATCTCGCGATTGCATCGATAACCCGAGTTGTCGCCTTTCCATCGCCGTAGGCGTCCACGGGCTTGGCCATTCGCAAGTATTCGTCCGGATCGCACAGCAGTCGGGTCGCTTCACTCACGATGCGCGCGGTGCTGCGGCCCACAAGGCGCGCCGTGCCAGCTTCGACAGCCTCAGGCCGCTCGGTGATGTCCCTTAAAATAAGCGTCGGTTTGCCGAGTGAAGGGCCTTCTTCCTCTGCGCCGCTGCTATCCGAGATGATGATGTGCGAGCGCAGCATCAGGCTGCAGAAATTCCGGTACGGTAGCGGATCCACCACCGTAATATTCGCCTGGTCGCTCAGATAGGGCAACATGACTTCGCGCACTGCCAGGTTCTTGTGCAATGGGACGATCACACGAACGTTTTCCTGGAATGATAGGCGCACCAGAGCTCTTGCGATCTCGTGCATCGGTGCACCCCACGACTCGCGTCGATGTGCTGAGGCGACCACGATTCGCCGGGTATCGTTGTTGAGATCGGCAAGTGCGGGCTCGGCGAACGCGGTAGCATTTTCGGCCGCCCAGCGAAGGGCATCGACGACCGTGTTGCCGGTGACCGCGACACGATCCTCACGCACACCTTCGCGGACAAGGTTTTCGCTGCTTCGGATGGTCGGCGCCAGGTGGAGATCCGCTATCTGGGCAACGAGGCGCCGATTGGCCTCCTCTGGGTATGGTGATGCGATGTTGCCGCTGCGTAAGCCCGCCTCGAGATGGATGATGGGGATACGGTGCTGGAAGGCGGCCAGAGCGGCTGCCAAGGTGCTCGCGGTATCGCCATGAACGATCACTGCGTCCATTCCCCATTGGTCAATTTGCCCGGAGAGCATCTCCAGTATTCGATGTGTGACCTGCGACAAGGTCTGGCGAGGCTGCATTATGTTTAGTTCGATATCCGGCCGAATGCCGAATTCCATTAAAGTAATATCGAGCATCTCGCGATGCTGCCCCGTGGAAACAACGAGTGGCTCGAACCTGCGGTCGGACTTCATTGCGTTGATGACTGGGGCGCATTTAATCGCCTCAGGACGAGTACCGAAAATGAATGCCACTTTGCGCAATATCGTCTCTCCAATGAATCTGAGGCGTTCTCTACTGACACTACTGGTGGTCGTGTCTCGCGTGTGCGTTGGGGGCCGGCGACCGCAGTTGCCAAGGAATTGCATCAGGGGCCCTGTAGGGGTCATCCATTTGGGCCGAAGCGACCACGTCTTGGCCAATCCCCGCCGGACGACCAGGATCCTCTCACCGAGCCGACCGGATTACGAGCACCGCTTTGGTACGTGGCGGACCTAGCGATGCGCGCTTCCCATAGAATGTGGTCTGACGCAGATGTATTTCCTTTGTTTTCATCCATCGCGGCTAACCGCGCCATCAATGCTGGTCGGCTATAGCTGCCGCCACTCCTCCACGAATAGACGCAAAACTCGTGCCTATTTGGCTGATCGAGCTGAACAAAAATTTTGTGATTGCTTACAGCTATTTAGCCAATGGAGCAAAACGAGACTGTGGTCACGAACCCGACAGAGCCGACAGCCGGCGGGGATCTGGTGTACGAGGAGAAATTGGTTGGACCGTCCCTCGAAGCGTCGCTGACTGCTGACTCTTCCCGGCAGTTGGGATATCAGCGACCAGATTGCCCGAAGATAGTACGGATCGAGGCAATGACAAAATAACGCAAGAAGCTGGCCGTGGCGACCGGTACAGCGTAACGGTTGCACACAATACACGGGCGGCCCCTCACGGCGCTGGCGATCAAGGCGTTCGAACCCGAAATGGCGAGCTTCAAACGTGGCCGAGACTTTGCAGCCTGACTGGGCTTGGTCCCGCGGCAACATTCCTAAGCGGGCAAGGAGCGGCTCGGACGGGTTTCGAAGAGTAGTTGCGGATTTCGCAAAAGCCGGACAAGAGTTCCGTTAATTCCCGGACAGTTTTGGAGTGCACCCCTCGACTGAGACAAATAAATATGGGACAGTTTCTGGATTGCAGGAACTGGAAATGGTTGGAAGAAAGCCGAGATTTAGCGAACAAGAGAAGCTCTCCATGCTCTTGCGGATGCAAAACGGCGAGAACGTCAGCCGATTAGCTGATGAACTGGGTATTCACCGCCAACGCTTATATGCCTGGCGTGAGCAGCTGCGGACGTGTGGCAATCTAATGCCGAGCCCGGGGCGCCCTGCTGCTCCTTGGTCTTCGGTTCGACAAAGCGCATTGTCGGTCGTTGCGCTGCTTCGACGATCGCCTCCGCATCTGCGACGTCGTTCTTCTGCCGCTTGACGAACGGTTTGACATAGGCCGGGGCAATCAGTCTTGGCTCATGGCCAAGCCGAGCCATCTGACGGGCCCAGTAGTGCGAGCTGCCGCACGCTTCCATCGCCACGACACATGCCGGTTGACTCGCCATGAACTTGCAAAACTGCAGGCGCGACAGCTTCTTGCGGAACACAACCGATCCATCAGCTGCCGCCCCGTGCAGCTGAAAGACGATCTTTGCCAGATCGACCCCAATGATGGTAACCTTTTCCATGGATGCCTGCCTCTCCTTTGCGTGGCGCTAACACCACAAACTTTGGCACATTGCGATGCCGTCGGAGAAGGCTGGCATCCACCCCATCAGCAAAGACCACGGACGTTGCCGGTTTGCGTGGCTACGATGCCGGCAAGAGTGAGCCTCGAAGGCGCGTATCACCAGTGGAGGAAGGTTCCACCTCGAAGAGCGGGACGGTGACGGGAAACGACACATGAGCGGGGGCAGGCGAGCCAAGTGCGGCACGCCGCAGGGGCGGGGTCGCAAGCCCGCTGCTCTCGGTCATCTACATGAACCGCTTCCTGAAACATTGGCGGCTCACCGGACGCGGCGAAGCGTTCCGTGCTCATGTCATCTCCTATGCCGATGACTTCGTTATCCTCAGCTGCGGTCATGCAGCTGAGGCGCTGGCGTGGACGCGGACGGTGATGACGAAACTCGGGCTGACACTCAATGAGGCCAAGACCTCGGTGAAGGGTGCCCGACACGGGCGCTTCGACTTCCTTGGCTACTCGTTGGGACCACACTACCTCCTCAACGGTGGCCGGTGGTATCTGGGCGCAAGCCCGTCCAAGAAGAGCGTGCAGCGGGTCAAGACGAAAGTCAGCGAACTCCTGAGGCCGGGAAACAAGGTGCGTGGCCGGAGGTGCGAGCTCAACTAAACCGGGTTCTGCTCGGTTGGTCGACGTACTTCTGCCACGGCACCCGAGCACCGGCCTACGAAGCCGTTGACCGACATGTCCATGACCGCGTCAGCAACTTCCTGCGCAAACGGCACAAGCTGCAAGGACGTGGCACGGGCCAGGTCTCCCGAGAGAACATCTCCGAGAAACTGGGCGTGCTGCGTCTTCGTCGCGGGCAGGGAGCGCCGCCCCGTGGGCCTTACAACGAGGCCAGTCGGAAAGCCGGATGCGGTAGCTCCGCACGTCCGGTTTGACGAGCGGGGAGGGGAAACGGAGCGCTTCCGCTCTGGAACGCAACCGCGCCCTTCCTCGACTCTACAGACGGCCGCAAGCGCCATATCATTACCGACACCGAGGGGCACCTTGTCGGGCTGAGGGTGCACGCGGCCGACATCCAGGACAGGGATGGGGCAGTTGGCGTCCGAGCCAGGCGAAAGTTCGCTCGACGACCCATCGTCGCGGCAGAACCTCGAAGCCCTTGGCCGTGTCGGAGCGCTTGATGATTTCGATGGTCCACGTGCTCCGGTCGGCCAGGGCCTGCATCAGTTTTTCTCCGGCATAGCCGCCGTCGGCGAATGGATGGCGCAGCCACGAGTAAAGCTGTCGAATGGAGGCGGTGACGTTGTCGCCGGCTCGCCAAGGACTTCGAGGCGACTATCGCAAGCGCCAGGCATGGACATTCATCGCCTCCATCCGCCTCATGCTCCGCCGCCGCGCAGCTCCACCTCACACGTAACCGAGTTTCGAGTCAGGCTCTGAGAGGTTCTAGCGCCAGCTTGACATTGCGAAGAGTGCAAGGTCGAAGCTGCAGGCGTATCTTCCCGGCGGCACGCGAGGCAAGCCGCGCGTCGATGACCGCCCGATGATCAGGGTATTGTCCAGGTCATCAGGAGCGGCGGGCGCTGGGCCGCCACGGGCGTATGGGGCGACATCTTCCATGCGCTCGCCAGTGCCGGAGGACTGCCCGCGCAGATACTCATTGACTCCTCAGCCGTGCGGTAACATCGCTGCGCAGAGGCCGGGAAAGGGAGGAGTGCAGCCAAGCCACAGGCCGCTCGCGCGGCGGCCGTACCACCAAGATCCACGCTCTGACCGACGGGCCATGGCGGCCTGTCGCCTTCATGCTGACGGGCGGCAACGTCGCCGACCAAGGCAGGCGAAGCCCTGCTTGGACAGTTGCCAGACACCGGCCTCGCGAGCGCTGACAAGGGCTACGACAGCAGCGCCATTCGCCGGCAGATCGGCGACCGAGGAGCTTTCGCCAACATCTCGCCCAAGGCCAACCGCATCTGGAAGGACTGCTTCTCGCCTTTCCTCTAGCGCGACGCAACGCCATCGAGCGCACGTTCTGCCGGATCAAGGATTTCAGGCGCATCGCAACGCGCTACGACCGGAACGCCTCCACTTCCTCGCAGCAGTCCAGATCGCCGCGAAGGTCGCTTTGTGGTTGTGAGTCCGAACCGTAGAGGGAACGGCATATGACCGCATCAGCAAAGAGGACCAGATGAAATGGCAGGTCTCAAACAGTTGCGGAAAACTCGTTGGTCGGACCGTCAGCAGTTGCTGTCCTTCCTCCTGCGGGGGCAATCCTTGGCGAAAACAAGCAGCCGATTGCGCAAACGTTAGGACTTTCGAAACCATGCATTCGGGGCGCAAGTGAAATTGATTCCGAACGCATCAGTGTAATAAGTGTCAATCAAAAATCCAGATTGTTCTACTATCTGTAGTCCGGCGATAATTTCTTTATCTGCGCGCATTGGGTCGTCTTCAATGACATAATAGTCCCCGGATGCGAGAAATCGCCCAAGGTAAGAAAATATAGAAAATATTTGCACGTGCGCATTATCAACTACGAGCCACGGGTGAGGTAGTTGCGAAAGTAAATCTTCATCAAAATTTGCAACATTTGAGAGATCGACTGCATGAAACGTAAGCAGTGGATGCTTAGCTCTTTCATGAATGCATTCAAAATTGATGTCGAAAGAATGAACTTCGCCTTGGTTCTCGCGCAAAACAGACATCTGATCGGCAAACCACATCCCGCTTCCACCCTGAAGTGAGCCGCGTTCGAGAATTGTCTTTGGTTGTAGTTCCCAAATAAGTCTTGTATACAAATGTAGGTCAAAAAGGGTTCTTTACGTTTAGAAGACCTTTGTAGGTTTGCGCCAAGGCTCCCAATTTGGTCGAATAGTTGGGGAAGAGTTTTGCGTGGAAAGATGAATTCCATCCTCGTGCAGATGGTTTTGCAAAGCGGTCAGGACCATTGGAATTCACCGCGCCGGCTAGCACTGCTGCAAAATCAAGAGCTCCGCCAGGCTTTAACTGCTCCGGATGGTTCTTATGGGCGACTTCCCAAAAGGCCTTATGTCCAGAATCAAGTTCCATAGTATATCTCCTTACACGTTCTTTAGCGGGGTAGCGGCCGATTGATCTCTATAACCAGCTAACCACGGCCTTTCTCCCTTGAGGAGCTACCAAATTAGGTAGGGCTACAAGCGCGTAAGTGATGAGCGCCGACGAGGTGGTCGGCTTTCTCGAAGCCGTGAACGGATTGAGGAATGGGTCGCGCTGACTATGGCGTACGCGGCGGGTCTGCGCGCACTGGAAGCTTCACGGATGAAGGTCGCCGATATCGACAGCCGTCGGATGGTTATTCGCGTCGAGGAAGGCAAAGGTGGCAGAGACCGCTACGTGATGTCTTCGCCGCCGCTGCTGGAGATTGCGCGGCTATTGGCGGCTGACCCGGCCCGGCCAGTGGTTGTTTCCTCGCCGCGACATCTTTGCGCGCTGGAAGCGTTGCCGTGTCGCGCCCGATTACATGTCGAAGTGGACGGGCACTGGTATTCCACGCCCTACCGCCTGATCCGCGAGCTCGTCCATGTGCGTATCGCCGACAACACTGTCGAGATCTTCCACAAGGGGCGGCGGATCGCCAGCCACGCGCGTGCGATACCTCCTGAGCCCCTCATGACCGGCGCCGCGATTATGACCGACTGAGGCCACGCCCAGACCGGGCGCGTGGATGCCGTCGTCCCAACGCCACCTGCGATGGCTCCACGTATGCTTCAGACCATTGTTCGGCCCGCACTCGCCACCCAAATGAGACCCCATCGACGGCTCAACGCCCAAGGGCAGCCGCTGCCTATCAGCGCTCCGCGTACAACAATCCCCATAGCGCCAGTCCTGCCCGCGGCCCCAGCTGAGCGAGCGCCAGCCTTGAGCCCACGGACCTCACAGAAGCCTCCAGATTCCCATGGAGGTGCAAATCAGATTCAACGCTGATTTTTGGAGACCGGCGATGGACTGCGCCGCGCTTCGGGATGACCAGTGGGAACGGATCAAGGGTTTTGTGCCCGGCGGCACGAAGGGTAAGCGCGGGCCGCGCACGGATAACCGCAAGTTGAACGCGCTGCTGTGGATGGCGCGTTCGGGCGGGCGCTGGCGGGGACCTGCCGGAGCGGCTTGGCGATTACCATTCGGTGAAGCGGCGCTACTATCGCTGGATCGAGATGGGTGTGTTGGACGACATGCTGGAAATGTTGGCCCGCGAAGCCGACCTGGAGTGGCTGATGCGAGCCCACCAGCATGCCGCCGGTGCCCGCAAGGTGAAAGGGGGGCGGATGCCCAGGGCCTGGGCCGGTCTCGAGGCGGCCAGAGCACCAAAATCCAAGGTGCAACCGAGGCTCTCGGCCTTCCCGTCCGCCTGATCGGCTCGCCAGGCCAGCGCAACGGTATCGCCTTGGCCCATGACCTGATTGACGACCTCGACGGTGGAAGCGCCATCGCCGACAAGGGATATGACGCCGACCATCTCGTCGCTCAAGCAGTTCCGCCGTGTCGCAACCCGATACGACAAGCTACTCGCCAACTTTATGGCTTCGTCAAACTCACCGCTATCGCGATATGGCTCAGATAGTTAAATCGTCACTGCGTCCTGGGGATCTTGGTTCCGAAATATCTCGTGTGGGCTACATCCAGGATGCGATTGACCCAACTCGAATAACTATGTCCGGCGGTCCTCGCGGCCAGGGAATAAAAGCTGGTCGTACCAATTGCCGGCATGGAGTTGATCTCCAGGACAAAGGGCTGACCGGAGCGATCGATCCGAAGGTCGACACGGGCATAATCCCGGCACTGACAGGCACGGAAAGTCGCTACCGAGACATCGCGTAGCATCGTCGCAAGACTGCTCCCGACTTGCGCCGGGCAAATGGCCTGCGGCTCTGCGGCCATCATGTGCTTCGCTTCATAAGTATAAAACGTCTGGCGGTCGCCGAAGTCCAGCTCCACCAAAGGGAACACCTCAAGCTCTTCGTTTCCGAGCAGCGCCGCAGTGATTTCTCGCCCTTCGATGTATTCTTCAACGAGCGCATCCTGCGCATACTGCGTGATGATTGCTTCCACGGCCTGCCTCAAATGAGCGGGTTCGTGTACGAGCTGCAATCCGCGGCTGGCCTCCTGGAGACGCGGCTTTACTACCACTGGGAATCGCAAGCCGCCAGTACACTCGGTCCCTCTAGTCATCACGCGAAAATTCGGCGTCGGCACACCGTGGTCGCGCATGAGTCTCTTGGCGATAACCTTGTCGCTGGCAGCCCCCTGCCCGAGTGGGCTTGATCCGGTGTACGGAATGCCGGCCATCTCGAGCATGGCCGGAACGTGCGTGTAACGATGCTCGCCCTGAATTCCCTCCGCCAAGTTGAAGACAATTCCCGAAGGGCGGGCTTGCGAATCGGGTGGCATGAAGCGCTCGAGAGTAGTGAGCAGTCCCTTATCGCCTTCGCATACCAGCGTCTCGTGGCCGCTCTCTTGCAGTGCCGCCACCAGGCTTTTTACTGTTTCTCCGGGAAAGTATTGCTTCAGATAAGGCTGACCGAACCGGTTGATCACGCCCGTAAGATCATAGTTCTGCACGACAGCTACCCGCATGACCTACTCCTTCCATGTTTCCCGCTATTACGTTCGACCGCTAGGCTTGTCGTTCGTCTGCACTGTGTCCTATGCAAGCGGCATGCCATCGAAGATCGTTGTGCGAGCAAAAGGGGAAAGCTATGTGTTTCGCGCCGCAACGGCGAAAAACTTGCGCCTCAGTGTGTCGGGTTCCGAACACAGAGGTCTTCAACTGGAAACAGCTGAACACGGCAACACGGACATCGAATGATGCCGGTCTTCACTTGGCTTCCGTTGCAATCCTGCCACGGGTCAAGTGACGGCTGGGCTGAGCCTGACTTTAGGCTTTAAGCACCGGCGTTGAACAGAGCTTCAAGGTCCCTGATGTCGTTCGCTGGTGCTCGCAACCCTGTCCCTGCGGAAAAATAGCCGGCTCGTCCGTGAGGCTGTCGCGAAGCCCAGCCCGGTCGGAGCATCGCTTGATACGCCGGTGATCCTGTCGACGATGTTGTTCAGGAATTTCATCTTCGGCAAGAAACATTCCTCGACGGCCCTGGCGATGGCTGGGCTTTTCGCGGCGCAAGCGGACAGCGCCAAGGCGATCCTCGGCATCTGGATTGAGCAGACCGAAGGCGCCAAGTTCTGGCTGCGCGTGTCCTTCCTCCGTCGAATGAGCGATCTACCTTGGCGAATTGCGATGGCTAAGAACGATCAGCAGGAAAGCTATGAAAAGACCTTGGCTGCCAACTACGGTCGAGCGAGGGACCTCGTGAAATTCGCGGAAGCCAAGAACTCCATTATCGGAATCCTTCGCCCCACGGATGAGCCTCCATTGGCCTATCGAACTGCCTTCCTGTTTGGCGCTCCTGTTGCTAGCCACCCAATCCTGACATGTCAGTAATTCTCGCTCGGCGTGGCAGATATCAACCAGAAGCCCGTCGCCAAGTGGAAGGGACGGAGCACGGTCACCGACCTTAGATCTGTTCGATCGGTTTGCGCTCACGATAGAGCTCTGCCGCCTTTCGGTGGAGCGACGCATACACGCAAACACGACCGAAGACGAACGATGTGTGTTCGATGAGGCTGCTGTGTCCGGCTTGAAGTCCGGCATGAGCGTCCCATTGCACGGCCCTGAAGCGAGGTTTGCGGTTATGAGCTTTGCTCGCTCTGACGGCATGGAAATTCAAAGCAGAGCTATGAACTTGTTGCAGCTAGCCGCCTCGCGATTCCATACAAGGATAGTAGAATGTGATAATTCGCATGAACAGCACCACCTCTCGATGAGAGAAAAGGTTGCATTACGTGGATTTACGGAGGAAAAACATCATGGCCGAAATTATTATTGGAATTTCCGAGAGTACTATTAATTTCCACGTTAAAAATGCGATGCGGAAATTGGGTCTCACCAGCAGAACACCTAGAGCACGTCCGGGGATTGATGAATCGATTGTGATGTGACGGCCGACGCCGCTTCTGATTCAATGTCTGCTTTCAGGAGGTGGACGATGGCGCGAGCGCTCGGAGAGGATCTTAGGTTGCGTGTTTTGAGGGCTGCGGATGAAGGGACTTCGGCGCGTCAGGCGGCGGCACGATTTGGGGTGCGTATATCGAGCGCGATCCGCTGGATGGCAAGGGCCAGGCTGGGCGAGACGACGCCCCGGCCGCAGGGACGGCGACGCGGGTCGCGGCTCGACGGGCACGCAGACTTTATCGCCGGGCTGATCGAGCAGCATAAGGACATCACGCTGAACGAGATGGTGGAGCAGATCTCGACCGAGCGGTCGCTGAGCATCGGCCGCAGCACCTTGAGCGATTGGCTGCGCGGGCACGGCTGGATGTTCAAAAACGTATGGCCCGCCCCGCCTGCAAGGTTTTTGAAGTCGGCTTGAGTGGTCTGCTCAAAGGTATCCGGTCTCGCGGTTTTTGCCCGCGGCCAAGATGGATATCCGCACGCCCCGGTCCTCATAAAACGCACGGCATCGAGTGCCATTTTTTGAACCAGGTTTCCGAGACGCCGGTCGACCGTCAGGCCATCTTCATGTCCTTCCCGCAGATTATGTGACCGTCCGCTTTCCCTAAAGCCGACAGTCGTGTTGGTCAGGCGGCCGTAGCCTCGTGTGCCGGCTCAAAGATCGAATTCTGCCACAGGCTCGCCCAGGCGACACGTGCCAGCTTAGCGGCGAGCGCCACGACCGCGACATTGCGGTGACTGCGCGCCAGAAGCCCGCACAGCCACCGCCCGAGAGGTGTCGCGCTCTTGGCCAACGATGGCAGCGCCGCCCTAGCACCGTGAACGAACAGCGTGCGTAGATATTTGTTGCCACGCTTGGAGATGCCGAGCAGCCTGGGCTTGCCGCCTGTCGTAAACTGCCTGGGCACCAATCCAAGCCACGCGGCCAGATCACGTCCTCGCCGGAAGGCGCTCGCATCGCCGACCGCGGCTATCAGCGCGGTGGCGTTCAATACGCCGACGCCGGGGATGGTCATCAGCCGCCGGGCCTGCTCCTGCGCGCGGACAAGGTCCATGAACTCCCGGTTCAAGGCATCGATGAGTTCGTCGAGTTGCTGCCATTCGGCACGCATCTCGACGACGAGCGCCCGGATGCGGCAACTTATACCAAGGGTCATGAAGCTCGACCGACGTGAGCCCACTCTCGCATTCCGATTGATTCGATTGTTTCGGGTTGGGCGATGAGCTTCTGCCAAGCCTCGCAGGCGGCGTCGATGATGGCGTCGTGGCC
>NZ_RZST01000017.1:0-34686 GCF_003997575.1 Mesorhizobium sp. M1A.F.Ca.IN.022.07.1.1 | reverse complement strand
TCTGGGGCCTTGCCGGTTTTGCGGTTTTCACGCTCGCGCCCGGCCTCGGCCTGCCGCCGGAACTGCCGGCCATGCCGGCGGCGGAACTTCTGCCGCGCCAGATCTGGTGGATTTCGACGGTGGCCGCAACCGCGGTCGGCCTTGGATTGATCGCCTTTCGCAAGTCGCTGCCCTTGGCAATTCTGGCGGTCGTGCTGATCGTCGCTCCGCACGTAGTCGGCGCGCCGCAGCCCGTCAGCTTCGAGACGGCGATTCCCGAGGGGCTGCACCATCAGTTCGTGGTGGCGGTGACCCTCACCGATCTGGTCTTCTGGCTGGTGCTCGGTGCGGCCGTCGGTGTGGTGCGCGGGCGCATCACCGGTACATCGACCAGCCTGCGCGACAGCTTTGCCTGATCGCGCGGACGGCCATCTGACCTTCATCATCGGCGGTGCGCGCTCCGGCAAGAGCGCGCATGCCGAGTGCCTGGTGGCGGCAAGCCCGTCGCCTTGGGCCTATATCGCCACCGCGCAGGCCTATGACGAGGAGATGCGCGAGCGCATCGCGCTGCATCGCTCGCGCCGCGGCAAAGGCTGGGTCACCGTCGATGCGCCGCTCGACCTGGTCGGCGCGCTCGACGCCTTGCCCGATCACCAGCCGGTGCTTATCGATTGCCTGACATTGTGGCTGAGCAATCATATGCTGGCGGACCACGATATCGAGGCCGAGTGCCGGCGGCTCTCGGATGTGCTTTCGCAGCCGCGCGGACCGTGGTTTGTGGTGTCTAACGAAGTCGGGCTCGGCATCGTGCCGGACAATGCGCTGGCGCGCCGGTTCCGCGACGCCGCCGGGCGGCTCAATCAGCAGGTCGCGGCTGTCGCCGACAGCGTGCTGATGATGGTGGCGGGGCTGCCGCTCAAGGTGAAGTGACATGGGCGAGATCAAAGACACGATCATCGACGACAAGGATGCCGAACGCCATCGAGCCAAGATGGCCAAGCGCAAGGCGGTGCAGGATGCCGAGGTGGCCGGCAAGACGATCGAGAAGGGACTGCTGATCGTCAATACGGGGCCGGGCAAGGGCAAGACCACGGCTGCGTTCGGCCTGGCGCTGAGGATGCTCGGCTACGGCAAGCGCGTCGGCGTCGTCCAGTTCATCAAAGGCAAATGGCACACGGGCGAGAAGGATGCCTTCGCCGCCTTTGGCGATCGCGTCGTCTGGCACGCGATGGGCGAGGGCTTCACCTGGGAGACGCAGGACCTGAAGCGCGACATTGCCGCCGCCGAGGCTGCCTGGGCGAGGGCGCTCGAGCTGATTGCCGACCCGTCGATCAGCCTCGTGGTCCTCGACGAGCTCAACATCGCTCTGCGCTACGACTATCTCGAGCTGGAAAAGGTGGTCGCGGCGCTGAAGGCGCGTCGCGAGGGCCTGCATGTCGTCGTCACCGGCCGCAATGCTAAGCCGCTGCTTGTGGAGGCCGCCGATCTCGTCACCGAGATGGGGCTGACCAAGCACCATTTCGCGGCCGGTGTGAAGGCGCAGCAGGGGATTGAATTCTGAGGCGCCTTAGCCGCCGATCAAAATGGTCAGGTAGATCACCGTCGCCGACAGAATCGCGAACAGGCCGATCAGCAGCCCGTCGGCGACGCGATAGAGTTCCAGCGCCTGCCTTATGTCGGTGCTTTCGGCCTCGCGCCTGCCGCCTTCGCCCATGAAGGCATCCTCGACGACCTCGCCGCCATAAGTGCGCGGTCCGGCCAGGGCGAGCCCCAGCGCGCCGGCCATGGCGGCTTCCGGCCAGCCGGCATTGGGCGAACGGTGCTTCTTCGCGTCACGCCGCATGACCTGCCAGGCATTGCGGGGGTCGGCGCCCTTGACGATGAAGGCCGCCAGCACAATCAGCAGGCCGGTGAGCCGCGATGCCGGCAGGTTGACCAGGTCGTCGAAGCGAGCGGCCGCCCGGCCGAAGGCCTCGTATTTCGGCGTGCGGTGGCCGATCATGGAATCGGCGGTGTTGGCGGCCTTGTAGGCAGCACCCCCGGCCAAACCACCGACACCGGTCCATATGGCGGGCGCGACGATGCCATCGGAGAAATTCTCGGCCAGGCTTTCGATCGCGGCGCGGGCAACGCCCGCCCTGTCGAGCTTGTCCGGATCGCGGCCGACGATGCGCGAAACGGCGATGCGGCCGAGCGTCAGGCCACCGGTCTCCAGCGCATCGGCGACATCCTCGACATGCTCGGCGAGGCTCTTCTGCGACAGAAGCGAGGAGCTGAGGATGGCCGCGATGACCAGGCCGGACGGAAAGATCAGCCAGAGCAGGACATGCAGCGTCAGGCCGATGGCCGCCGGCACCAGCAGGATGACCAGAAGCGCCTGGACGCCGCGGCGGCGACGCAATTCGTCGGAATCGGTGGCGCGGTTGAGCCTGCGATCGAGAAAGGATATCAGCCTGCCGATCCAGGTTACCGGATGACCGATGGCGTTGAACAGCCAGTCCGGATAGCCAACGGCACGTTCGATGGCGAGTGACAGGAAAGCGATCAGGATCGACATGAAGCTTCTAAGCGGCGCGATTGCAGCGGTTGATCACGGCGGCAGCCTTGGCCGGGCAAGCGCGCTCTTTCCTCATGCGCCGCAGCCTTTCCTTGACCTCTCGACAGGTATCAATCCGCACTCCTATCCGCTTTTCGATCTGCCCGCCACCGCCCTGTCACGATTGCCCGAGCCAGGACGACTGCGCGAATTGGCCGAAATTGCGGCCAAGGCGTATGGCGCGCGGTCGGCGGCGCATGTCGTGGCCGCGCCCGGCACGCAGATTTTGTTGCCGCGGGTCGCTTCGCTGGTGAAGCCAGGCAAGGCACTGGTGCTGGGTCCAACCTATGCCGAGCACGCCAGGGTGGCCGCGATTGCAGGCCACGCGGTTGTGGAGGTGGGCGATTTCGACGCCTTGGCGGACGCGGACCTTGCCGTGCTGGTCAACCCGAACAATCCGGATGGGCGAGTGATCGAAAGGGACCGCCTGGTCGGCCTTGCTGCGCGGCTTCGCGCGAAGGGCGGCCTGCTGGTGGTCGACGAAGCCTTCATGGATGTCGGCCCGGTCCAACACAGTCTGGCCGGCGATGTGGGCCAGGGTGGTATGGTGGTGCTGCGCTCCTTCGGCAAATTCTTCGGCCTTGCCGGCGTCAGGCTTGGTTTCGCGCTGGCCGACCAACTGACCGCCGAGCGGTTGGAGGCGCAGCTTGGGCCATGGGCTGTCGCCGGTCCTGCACTTGAATACGGAATCCGCGCATTGGCGGACGCCGAGTGGCAGGATGACATGCGACAGGGCCTGGCAGCCGATGCCAAGCGCCTCGACGCGCTGCTCAGCCGATTCGGTATCGCGGTCGCCGGCGGCACCAGTTTGTTCCGCTATTTGTCGTTCTCCGATGCTGCCTCCCTGTTCTCCGCTCTTGGCGAACGCGGTATCTTGGTTCGCCATTTTGCCGATCGTCCGCACGCCTTGCGCGTCGGTCTGCCCGGCAGCGAAGAGGAGTGGCAGCGGCTCGAGAGCGCGCTTGCAGCGTGGGCCTCGCGGCGCGACGATGCGCCGAAGGAGTGCTGACGATGATCCATGTCTGTTCGCTGTCGAAGGTGGAGGAGACCGTTGCGAGAACCGGCGCGGAGCGCTTGCTGTCGCTGCTCGCCGACGGCACCGGGATGATCCGTCCGGCCTCGATACTGGCCGAAAACCATCTGCATCTCGTCATGCACGACATCGTCGCCGCGCAGGAAGGCATGACCATGCCGGGCGAGGAGCATGTGCGCGCGCTGCTCGACTTCGCCTATCGCTGGGACAGGGCCAAACCGATGGTCGTGCACTGCTATGCCGGTATCAGCCGATCCACGGCGTCGGCTTATATTATCGCGGCGGCACTGGCGCCCAAACGCGACGAGGCGGAGCTGGCGAAGACGCTGCGCTTTCTCTCGCCGTCAGCGACGCCCAATCCAAGGCTGATTGCCGTTGCGGATATGTTGCTTGGGCGAGAAGGCCGGATGATCGCGGCAGTCGAAGCAATCGGGCGCGGTGCAGATGCCTTTGAAGGGATTCCGTTCGAACTCAGCATTAGAGATTGAGCTCGCACTGTTCCGCTACGCCAGCCAGTCGGCAAGCCTCGCCTTACGCACATCCCTGGCCAGGGTGATGAAGCCATCGGCCTGATGCTCGGCGGTGAGCCGGCCTTTTTCGGCGGTGGCGATGCTGGCGTCGCCGACCACGCCGTTCGGATTGAGGTCGCTGGCGATCCAGGCGAAGGCGTGCGTTCCGGTGTGCCGCAGCAGGGCGAATTCCTTTTCGGCGCGACCGACATTGGAGACGAAGTTGTCGGCCTTGCCCATATCGACGAGATCTGGCCGGAAATGCAGCATCAACGAGGTCTCGACATCGCCGCCATGGATGCCGTGACGGTCCTCGAGCTCGGTATACATGCCGGAGGGACGGCCGAAGCGCTGCCAGCTCGTCTTCACCGCCAGCATCTTTGCGCGCACGCGCAATTCGCGCGTGACAATGCCCATGATCTCCTCGTTGCCGCCATGCGAGTTGACGACGATCAACTTTCTGACCCCGGCGCGGGCGACCGAGAGGCCAAGCTCGGTCCAGGCGTCGACCAGGGTGGTGGCCGGCAAGGTGAGCGTTCCCGGCGCATGCAAATGCTCGTTCGACTTGCCCACCGCCTGCACCGGCAGGATGCGGATGTCGATGTCCTCGGGCAGGCGCGCAATCACCGTCTCCAGCATGCCCATCATGATCGAGGTGTCGGTCGAGACGGGAAGGTGAGGGCCATGCTGCTCGACCGCCGCCACCGGCAGAACGGCAATCGTCGCTTCCGCGTCGATCGAGGCGTATTCGGTCGTCCGATAGTCGCCCCACCACACACGTCTTGTCGTCACTGTCGTCTCCCGATGGTCTGCTGTTCGGCCCGAAGGTCTAAAGCGCCTGGGCATTCCGGGCAACAGCTAGCCTGCTGCCAGAACCTCCACCTCGACCTTGAATTCCGGGCGGGCAAAACCTGAAACGATCATCAGCGTCGAAGCGGGCGCCGGATCGGAAAACAGGCGATTGCGAACGTCCATATAGGCCTGCAGATGCGCGCGATCGGTGACGAAGGCGTTGATGCGCACGACATCGTTCAGCGTCAGCCCGGCTTCGCTTAAGATTGCGGCAATATTCTTGAAGCAAAGCTCGGTCTGCGCGCCGGCATCCTCCGGGACGGCGTCATCCGGCGCGATGCCCAACTGACCCGAACATAGCACAAGGCGCTTTCCCGCTGGAATTTCAACGCCATGGCTATAACGGGCAAAGGGCGGCTTGATCGACTTGGGGGCGAGATAATTGAGCATGGCATTCTCCTGTCGGCAGGCAGACTAAGGCCGGATTCATGAAAGCTTCAAGATGCGGTGCATGCCGCCCGGGCGATTATGGACAGGCGTCCAAAAAATGGGCACGATGCCATTTGTACAGCATGACCCGTCCGGTCTCGGCAATGACTGCCGCGCAAGCAGGCGGCCCAAGGCGGTGGCATGTGTCTTGCTTCTTGAACCAATGGAGTGGAGCCCAGCGCGCAGCGCGCCGGAGCCAAGAGAGGGTGATGTTTATGTACGGAAAAGAAAAAATCCTGGCGGGTGCGATCGCGCTGCTTGCTGCCAGCACGCTGGGCGCTGCGGCCAACGAGAAGGTCACCTTTGGCACCAACTGGCTGGCCGAGCCGGAACATGGCGGCTACTACCAGGCGATCGCCGACGGAACCTACGCCGCCTGCGGCCTCGACGTCACCATCATGCAGGGCGGCCCGCAGGTCAGCGGCCGGCCGATGCTGCTGGCCGGCAAGATCGATTTCTACATGGGCGGCAACCTGCTCTCGGCCTTCGACGCCGTGCAGCAGGGGATTCCGATGCGCGTCGTCGCCGCCGACTTCCAGAAGGACCCGCAGGTCATCATGTCCCATCCGGGCGAAGGGCTGGACAAGTGGGAGGACCTGAAGAACGCCGACCAGTATATCCTCGGCGACGAGGGCGCACAGACCTTCTTCCAGTGGATGGTGACCGATCTCGGCTTCGATGCCGCCAAGCGCGTGCCATACACCTTCAATCCGGCGCCCTTCATCGCCAACAAGAAGTCGATCCAGCAGGGCTATGTCACGTCGGAGCCCTACGCGGTGCAGAAACAGGGCGGCTTCGTGCCGAACCAGTTCCTGCTCGCCGACAATGGCTGGGATACTTATGCCACGACCATCGAAGTGATGCAGGACACCATCGACAAGCGGCCGGAGGTGGTGCAGTGCTTCGTCGATGGCTCGGCCAAGGGCTGGTACAACTACCTCTACGGCGACAACAAGGCCGCCAACGAGATGATCAAGAAGGACAATCCGGACATGACGGATGAGCAGATCGCCTTCTCGATCGAACAGCTGAAGAAGTTCGGCATTGTCGATTCCGGCGATACGGAAAAGCTCGGTATCGGCGGCATGACCGAAGCGCGCATCCAGAGCTTCTACGACAAGATGGTCAAGGCCAAGGTCGCGCAGCCGGGCATCGACATCAAGAAGGCCTATACGCTCGCCTTCATCAACAAGGGGGTCGGGCGGGAGCTGAAGAAGTAAGGCGGCCTGCCTGAGATGATCCAGGAGAAAGTGGCGCAGGCAACGGCATCGGGTGAGAGCCCGATGCTGCTTTCCTTACGCAATGTCGGCAAGGTCTTTTCCAACGGCGTCACGGCGCTGAGCAAGGTCGACCTGACGATCCGCGAAGGCGATTTCCTAAGCCTGCTCGGGCCCTCGGGCTGCGGCAAGTCGACGGCGCTCAGGTTGATCGCCGGCCTGTCGACGCCGACCTCCGGTCAGCTCGACTGGCGCGGCTCGATCGACCGCTCGAATATCGGCTTCGTCTTCCAGGAGCCGACGCTGCTGCCATGGGCCAGCGTCTTCGACAATGTCTGGCTGCCGCTCAGGCTGAAAGGCGTATCGCGCGCGGAGGCCAAGCCCGCGGTGATGGAAATGCTGTCGCGCGTGCACCTCACCGGTTTCGAGAATGCCGTGCCGCGCGAGCTTTCCGGCGGCATGAAGATGCGTGTCTCGATCGCACGGGCTATGGTGACCAAGCCGCGCATTCTTCTGATGGACGAGCCCTTCGCGGCGCTCGACGAGATTACCCGCTTCAAGCTCAACAACGATCTTCTCGAGCTTTGGCAGGACGAGCGGTTTACCGTCGTCTTCGTCACCCACAGCGTCTTCGAAAGCGTGTTCCTCTCCAGCCGTGTCGTCGTCATGGCGGCACGACCGGGCCGCGTCCACGGCGAGCTTGCAATCGAAGCGCCTTACCCGCGCGACGAGGCATTCCGGACTTCGCCCGACTATGCGGCGCTCTGCCGGCAGGCCTCGGACGTGCTGGTCAATGCCATCAACTCAACCGCCGGACCTCATCATGACGGCCATTGAAAACAATGCCCTGAAGCTCGACCCGGAAGAGGCGCGCCGCGTCCGCCAGGAGCGGCTGGAGCGGATCGGCAAATGGGTACTGCCGCTGGCGATCATGGTGCTTGCGATCTGGCTGTGGGATCGCATCTGCGTCTGGAACGGGATCCCGCAATACATCCTGCCGCGCCCGGGCGTGGTCCTGCAGACGCTGCATGACGATGCCGGGCTGTTGTTCTCTTCGCTGCTGGTGACGCTCAGGATCACCTTCCTCAGCCTGCTGCTTGCCGTCATCGGCGGCGTCGGGCTGGCGGTGCTGTTCGCGCAGTCGAAATGGGTGGAGATGTCGTTCTTCCCCTTCGCCATCGTGCTGCAGGTGACGCCGATCGTGGCGATCTTCCCGCTGATCAACATCTACATCAACAACCAGACGACCAAACTCCTGCTCTGTGCCTGGATCGTCGCCTTCTTCCCGATCCTCTCCAACACCACGCTCGGGCTGAACTCGGTCGACCGCAACCTGCGCGATTTGTTCAAGCTCAACGGCGCGACCCGCTGGCAGCAATTGCGCTATCTGCGCCTGCCGGCGGCGATGCCCTATTTCCTCGGTGGGCTGAAGATCGCCGGCGGCCTGTCGCTGATCGGCGCCGTGGTGGCCGAGTTCGTCGCCGGCGCGCAGGGGCAATCGTCCGGGCTTGCCTCGCGCATCATCGAGGCGGGCTACCGGCTCAATGCTCCCAGGCTGTTCGCGGCGCTGATCCTGATCTCGCTCACCGGCATCCTGATCTTCCTCGTGCTGTCGCTGGTGTCGCATCTCATCCTGCGCCGCTGGCACGAGAGCGCGCTGAAGCAGGAGCGCTAGGGTGCCTGAATGTTGATCCCAGCCTCTGGTCGTTACCAACTCGCCAACGTCCGCGTTCATCAATCGCTGACGCCCGGTCTTGCCGCAAGCTTCGATGCCGATGGTTTTGCGCTCGCCGACATTGCCGTCGCCGACGGCAAGATTGCTAGCATCATTGCGCACGGCAAAGCCGAGCCGCCATTCGACGCAATCGACCTTGGCGGCCGCATCGTGCTGCCCTGCTTCGTCGACTGCCATACGCATATCGACAAGGGCCATATCTGGCCGCGCAAGCCAAATCCCGACGGCACCTTCATAGGCGCGCTCAACGCAACTGCCGCCGATCGCACCGCTCGCTGGAGCGCGGAGGACGTGGCGAGGCGCATGGATTTCTCGCTGCGCTCAGCTTACGCGCACGGTACCAGGGCCTTGCGCACGCACCTCGACAGCGTGGCGCCGCAGGAGGAAATTTCCTGGCCGGTGTTCGAGACGATGCGGGAAAAATGGCGAGGCCGGATCGAGCTGCAGGCCTCCTGTCTGCTTGGCATCGAAGGCGTGCGCGACAAGGCCTGGTTCGAGCGTCTGGCAAAACGCGTCGCCGCGGCCAAGGGCGTGCTCGGCGTTGTCACTTACATGGTGCCCGACCTCGAGGAACTGCTCGACAAGGTGTTCGCTGAAGCCATCAAGCATGGGCTCGACCTCGATTTCCATGCCGACGAGACCGACGATGTCGCGGCCGTCTCGCTGAAGAAGATCGCCGAGGCTTCGCTGTGGAACGGTTTTGGGGGCAATATCCTGATCGGGCATTGCTGCTCGCTGGCGCGCCAGCCCGACCTCGAAGTTCTCGACACGCTGGACAAGGTGGCGAAGGCCGGACTGGCGGTCGTGTCGCTGCCAATGTGCAACCTCTATCTGCAGGACCGGCGCAACAACGGCACGACGCCCCGCTGGCGCGGCGTGACGCTGCTGCACGAGATGAAGGCATGCGGCATCAAGGTGGCTGTCGCTTCTGACAACACGCGCGACCCGTTCTACGGCTATGGCGACCTCGATATGCTGGAGGTCTATCGCATGGCGACACGCATCCTGCATTTCGATCACCCTGTCGGTGACTGGCCGAAAGCGATAGCGGCGACGCCGGCCGAGGTGATGCGGCTGGAAGGTGTCGGCACTCTCGCCGCCGGCGGTAGCGCCGACTTCATCGTCTTCAAGGGACGCAGCTGGACCGAATTGCTGTCGCGGCCCGAATCGGATCGCATCGTGGTGCGCGAGGGCAGGGCGATCGAGCGCCGGCTGCCCGACTATGCTGAACTCGACGAATTGATGGTGTGATGATGGATATCGCAGCGCTGAAGCGCGATCTCGAAGGCCTCAAGATCGACGACCATCCGGCCATCGTCCAGCAGAAGAGCCGCGACTTCTACTGGTACAGCCCCGTCCTCAAACAACAGCTCGACCACGTCACCGGCGACCTGATCGTTACGCCAAAGAACGAGGACGAGGTGATCCGCATTTTGGCCGCCTGCCACCGGCACGGCGTTCCAGTCACACCGCGCGGCAGCGGCACCGGCAATTACGGACAGGCGATGCCGCTGTCGGGCGGCGTGGTGCTCAACCTCGCCGAGATGAACGAAGTCAAGGCGATCGCGCCGGGCCGCGTGGTGACCGGGCCCGGAGCGGTTCTGGCCGACATCGATCGCGCCGCGCGGGCGCATTCCGCGCAGGAACTGCGCATGTCGCCCTCCACCTACAACACCGCCTCCATCGGCGGCTTCGTCGCAGGCGGCTCTGGCGGCGTCGGCTCGATCCGCTGGGGCGGATTGCGCGATCTCGGCAATGTCATCCGGCTGCGGACCGTGACGATGGAGGCGGAGCCGCGCGTCATGGACCTCTCGGGCGAGGACGTGCTCAAGGTGATGCATGCCTATGGCACCAACGGCATCATCACCGAGGTTGAGATGCCGCTGACGGCGTCCTACGATTGGGTCGATGTCATCGTCGGCTTCGACGATTTCATGGGTGCAGCGGGCTTCGGCAACGACCTCGCCGAGCAGGACGGCATATTGGCGAAGCTGATCACGCCGATCGCGGCACCCATTCCTTACGATTATTTCAAGCGACACCAGAAGTTCTTCCGGCGCGAGCAGAGCATCGTGGTGTGCATGATCGCGCCGCACGCGATGGATGGGTTCCTCGCGTTCGTCCGGGCCAGCAAAGGCGAAATCGTCTTCCGGGCCGACCAGGAGACCGACCTCAAGGGATTGCCGCCGGCCTACGAGCTGACCTGGAATCACACGACGCTGCGCGCCATAAGAGTCGATCCGACGATCACCTATCTGCAGGCGCGCTATCCGTCGCCGGACCATCTCGCGCACGTCAAGGCGATGGTCGACCGCTTCGGCGACGAGGTGCCGGCGCATCTCGAATTCATCCGCTTCGACGGCGCGATCGGCGCCGCCGGGCTGCCGCTGGTCCGTTTCACCACGGAAGAAAGGCTCGACGAGATCATCCGTATCCACGAGGACAATGGCTGCTGGATCTTCAACCCCCATCGCTACACGCTGGAAGAGGGCGGCATGAAGCAGACTGACGAGGTTCAGCTTGCCTTCAAGCGCGAGACCGACCCGCAAGGATTGCTCAACCCCGGCAAGATGATTGCCTGGGAGAATCCGGGCTATGACTATCGCTCCGGCAAGCCGTTCCTGTTCAAGGGGCTGCAAAAGGCGAGGTGATCGCGATGAGCGCCCGGCGCTGCACCCTCCTCTGGCCTGTCGCCTTTGGCGACATCTCCCGCACAAGGGAGGAGATGTGGCATGGGACAACAGGGGTTTGTCGAGCTGACCTGCGGGATCCACTCCCGTGAACATCCTCGTGCTCTACGCACATCCGGTGGAGACCAGCTTCAACGCCGGACTGCATCGGACGATCGTCGAGCGGCTCGGCGCGGCGGGCCACACGATCGACGACTGCGACCTCTATGCCGAGGATTTCGATCCGCGGATGACGCGCGCAGAGCGGCTCGGCTACCACGATCAGCGCGGGCCGAACGAGGCGGTCGCCGGTTACATCGCAAGGCTTCAGAAGGCGGAAGCGTTGGTGCTGTCGTTTCCGGTCTGGAATTACGGCTATCCAGCTATCCTGAAGGGCTTCTTCGACCGCGTCTTCCTGCCCGGCGTATCGTTCAAGCTGGTCGACGGCAAGGTTCGGCCGACGCTGCACAACATCCGCAAGCTCGCGGCCATCACCACCTACGGCGGCAGTCGTTTTCGCGCCATGCTGATGGGCGATCCGCCGCGCAAAATGGTGAAGCGCACGCTGCGGGCCACCATCAAGCCAGGCGCCTCCGTCTCTTACCTCGCACACTATTCGATGAACCTTTCGACGGATCAGACGCGCAAGGCCTTCATGGCGAAGGTAGCCGCCAGCATGGATCAATTCTGATGCGCGTGCTGGTGGTCTATTGCCATCCGGTGCCGGAGAGCTATTGCGCCGCGATCCGCGACATGGCGATAGAGGTGCTGACGCGACGAGGCTGGGACGTGCGGCTGCTCGATCTCTATGCCGAGAAGTTCAATCCGGTGATGAGCTGCGAAGAGCGGCGCTCCTACAACGAGCGCGCGCCTGAGGATCCCGAGCTCAGGCCGCATTTCGAGCATCTGCAATGGGCCGAGGCGATCCTCTTCATCTACCCCACCTGGTGGTACGGATTGCCGGCGATGCTGAAGGGCTGGTTCGATCGCGTGTGGGCGACCGACATCGCCTTCAAGCTGCCGCGCGGCAGAGGCCGGATCCAATCGCTGATGACCCATGTGACCAAGGTCGGCGTCATCACCACCTGTGGCGCGCCGACGTGGTGGAGCGTCGTTGTCGGCCAGCCCGGCCGCAAGACGATCCTGCGCGGCATGCGCGCCATCTGCGCCCCCCGCTGCAAGACATTCTTCCTGGCGCACTACCTGATGGATTCCTCAACGCCGAAGAGCCGGACGGCGTTTCTGGCGAAGGTAAGGGCGAGGCTGGAAAGCTTTTGAGGATAGCTCTCTTCTCCCTGTTAAATGAGGAGAAGACGGCGGCAGCAGATGAGGGGCGGCGTCGCAAAGGTGTGGCGCTGCCCCTCATCCGCCCTTCGGGCACCTTCTCCCCGTTGAACGGGGAGAAGGGAACACTGCGCTACATCCGCACCCGTTCAGCCTTCGGGTCGTACATTGGCCTCAACGATGCTTCCGCGGCGAAACGCTCGCCTGCGATCTCGACCTCGTAGGATGAGCCCAGCACATCAGCCTCGCTCTCGCCCTCGCAGGGCACATAGCCGAGCCCGATCGCGCCGCCGAGATGGTGGCCGTAATTGCCCGAGGTGATCGGACCGACGATCATGCCGTCGCGCAGGATTGCTTCGTTGTGGAATAACAGGGGCTGCGGGTCCTTGAGGCGGAACTGCACCAGCCTGCGGCTCAACCCGGCTTCCTTCTTCCTGAGCACCGCGTCACGACCGATGAAGTCGCTCTTGGCCGTCTTCACCGCGAAGCCAAGGCCTGCCTCCAGCACATGGTCCTCGTCGGTGATGTCGTGGCCGAAATGGCGGAAGGCCTTTTCGATGCGGCAGGAATCCAGAGTATGCAGGCCGCAGAGCTTCAGCCCGACATCGGCGCCGGCTTCAATGATCGCCTCGAAGACATGGGCGGCCTGATCGGTCGAGACATAGAGTTCCCAGCCGAGCTCGCCGACATAGGTAACGCGATGGGCACGGGCCAACCCCATGCCGATCTCGATCTCCTGGAAGGTGCCGAACGGATTGGCCTGGTTGGAAAAATCGTTGGGGCTCACCTTCTGGATCAGCTTTCGCGAATCGGGGCCCATCAGGCAGATGACGGCTTCGGCAGCGGTTACGTCGGTAATGACGACGAATTCGTCGGCGACGTGCCGCCTCAGCCAGGCGAGGTCACGCTGCAAGGTGGCGCCCGGCACGACGAGGAAATAGGCGGTCTCGGACAGCCGCGTCACGGTGAGGTCGCTCTCGATGCCGCCTTTGGCGTTGAGCATCTGCGTGTAGACGATCTTGCCCGGTTCCACGTCCATGTCGTTGGCGCAGAGCCGCTGCAGGAAGGCACAAGCGTCGCGGCCTTCAACGCGGATCTTGCCGAACGAGGTCATGTCGAACAGGCCGACGCCGTTGCGCACGGCGAGGTGTTCCTCGCGCTGGTTGTCGAACCAGTTCTGCCGCTTCCAGGAATAGCGGTATTCGCGCTCCTGTCCTTCGCGGGCAAACCAGTTGGCGCGCTCCCAGCCGGCCACCTCGCCGAAGACGGCGCCACGAGCCTTCAGATGCTCGTGCAGAGGCGAGCGGCGCACGCCGCGCGAGGTAGCCATCTGGCGATAGGGGAAATGATCGGCGTAGAGCAGGCCGAGCGTTTCGGAGACGCGTTCCTTGAGGTAGCGACGGTTCTTCTGGAAGGGCTGGGCGCGGCGGATGTCGACCTCCCAGAGGTCGAAAGGCGCCTCGCCGTCATTGATCCACTGCGCCAGGGCCATGCCGGCGCCGCCGGAGGAAACGATGCCGATCGAATTGTAGCCGGTCGCCATCCAGTAGCCGGAGAGTTCCGGCGCCTCGCCGAGATAGTAGCGGTCGTCGGGAGTAAAACTCTCGGGGCCGTTGAAGAAGGTGTGGATGCCGGCCGTGCCCAGCATCGGCATACGGTTGACGCCCATTTCGAGGATCGGCTCGAAATGGTCCATGTCCTCGGGCAACTGGTCGAAGCAGAAATCCTCGCGGATGCCGTCCATGCCCCAGGGTTTCGCCACCGGCTCGAAGGCGCCGAGCATCATCTTGCCGGCGTCTTCCTTGTAGTAGGCGCACTCGTCCGGCACGCGCAGCACCGGCAGGCGGGTGAGGCCGGGGATGGGCTCGGTGACGAGGTAGAAATGCTCGCAGGCGTGCAGCGGGATGGTGACGCCGTTCTGCCGGCCGAGCTCGCGCGCCCACATACCGGCGCAGTTGACGACGATGTCGGTCTCGATCGTGCCCTGGTCCTCGCCCTGAGCCCAGGAGACACCGGAGACGCGGCCGTTCCTGGTGTGGACCTTGATGACCTTCACGTTTTCGATAACCGTCGCTCCGCGTTGCCGCGCGCCCTTGGCCAGCGCCATGGCGATATTGGCGGGGTCGCACTGGCCGTCGAGAGGCAAATGCACCGCGCCGACCACATCGGAGACGTTGAGATGCGGGTACATCTCCTTGACTTCGGTTGGCGAAATCTCGCGCACGTCGACATCGAAGGCGCGGGCTAGCGAGGCCTGCCTATAAATTTCATGCTTGCGTTCCTCGGTCAGCGCCACGGTGATCGAGCCGACCTGGCGCATGCCGGTGCCGACGTCGGTCTCCGCCTCGAGCTTGACGTAGAGGTCGGCCGAGTATTTCGCCAGCCGGGTCATGTTCTGCGAGCCGCGCAACTGGCCGATCAGGCCGGCGGCGTGCCAGGTCGTGCCGCAGGTGAGCTGCTTGCGCTCAAGCAGCACGATGTCGGTCCAGCCGAGCTTGGCCAGATGATAGGCGACCGAGCATCCGGAGACGCCGCCGCCGATGATGACCGCGCGAGCTTTGGTTGGAATGGTTTTGGTCATGCGGCCTCGCGGCGGTAGTTGGAAGCGAAGCGGCGCACGCGAAGCGCTGCTTCCTGAAGGACAGGTTCAGGCTGGCAGAGGCTGATGCGGATGTGGCCGGCGGCGGCCTCGCCGAAGCTGGAGCCAGGCATGACGCCGATCTTCTCCTTGTCGAGCAGCGCCCAGGCGAATTTTTCGTCGTCGGGCTCGATGGCCGATATGTCGAGCATGACATACATGCCGCCTTCGGAGCCGCGCACGGTGACCTCATTTGCGCCGCGAATGGCGTCGAGGAAGACGGCGCGGCGCCCGGTGTAACGCTCGGCTATTTCGTCCACGCCGTAGTGGTTTTCAAGCGCCTCGGCGCAGGCAATCGAGATGAAGGCCGGCAGGCCGTAGGTGGTCACCAGGTTGAGATCGGTCATCAGCGCGATCATCGCCTTCGGGCCGGTGAGCCAGCCCATGCGCCAGCCGGTCATGCCGTGGCTTTTCGACATGGAATTGATGACCAGCGTGCGCTCGGACATGCCGGGCAGCGAGCGCGGCGAGATGTGCTCGCCGCCGCCAAGCGTCCAGTAGACCTCGTCGGACAGCAGCCAGAGATCGTGCTCCTTGCAGATTTCGGCCAATTGCTCGAGCCGTTCGCGCGAATAGACTGCGCCTGTCGGGTTGTTCGGGGTGTTGATCAGGATGGCGCGCGTGTTGGGCCTGAGCGCCGCGCGGATCCTGTCGGCGCGCGGCTGAAAACCGTCCTCGGCCGGCGTCTCGACCACGGTGAAGCTGGCGCCGGCGGCGCTGAAGGTGTTGGGGTAGGTGGCATAATAAGGCGCGACGACGATGGCGTGATCGCCGGGGTCGAGCACACCCTGCACGGCGGCGTAGAGCGCGCCCTGACCGCCGGCCGTGGCGATGACCTCGTCGGGTTCCGTCAGGACGCCGGTGCAGGCGGTGGAGGCAGCTGCCATGGCCTTGCGCAGGCGCGGCAGCCCGGAAAGCGGCGTGTAGTGGTGGTTGCTGCCGCGGACGGCGTTGACGCAGGCCTCGATCGTTTGCGGCGGCGTGTCGAAATCATGGTCGCCGACCGAGAGCACGATGATGTCCTCGCCGGCTGCCCTGCGGGTCCAGGCGGCGAAGTGGACTTCCCAGCCATCCTTGCCCGATGGCACGATGCCGGTAATGCGCTTTGATGGTTTTGGCATCAGGCTACTCCCGAGATGTGATGGCCGGCCTCAATGAGCCGGTCGCGTAGCGCAGCGATGTGAGCCGGCCCGACTTCGCAACAGCCGCCTACAATGCTGGCGCCAGTCTCGACCCAGCCCATCGCCTGGTCGGCATAGGCGTGCGGATCGAGATCATGGCGCGCGTGCAGCACGTCGACCGTGCCGCCATGCTTGAGCGCCTCGACCGAGGTGAAGCCATTGGCATAAGCGCCAACCGGACCGCCGAGGGCCAGCAGTTCCGGCAATGCGGCGGCAATGGCTTCGGGCCGGCAGCAGTTGAGCAGCCGTGCCGCCACCGGCAGATCGCCGAGGGCGCTAGCCGCGGCGGCAATGCTCTCGCCGCTGCGCAGGCGGGGCGTGCCGTGGTCGGCGAGAGTCCAGGATACCCAGACCGGCTTGCCGCTCTCGCATGCCGCGGTAACCGCCGCGCGAGCCTCTTCGGCGGAAGCCATGGTCTCGCACAGGAATAGATCGACGCCTTCTGCCTGCTCGGCGACGATGCGGCGGTAGATGCCGAGCGTCTCCTCGAAGGAGATGGTCAGCGCCGGCGCGTAGCTGCCGAAGAGAGGCGAGAGGCAGCCGGCGATGGCGGCTTCACCCGCTTCGTCGCACGCCTGCCGGGCGAGCTCGAGGCCGCACTTCTGCAGAGGCTTAAACAGCTCTTCCGCGCCCTCACGCGCCAGGCGCTCGGGCGTGGCCGAATAGGTGTTGATGGTGATGACGCGAGCGCCGGCACGGATGAATTCCGCATGCAGGTCGCACACCAGTTCCGGTTCGTCGATCAGCACTCTGGCCGACCACAAAGGCGTCGGTTCGGACTGACTGCGACGGACCAGCTCCTGGCCCATGCCGCCATCGGTAAGAATGACGGATGTCATGCTCTCAACCTTTCGTTCTTCGGATCCCACAACGGCTCGTCCTTCTGCACCACCGCCTTGAAACGGTCGCCGAAGATTTCGACCTCGACCGCCGTGCCGGGCTCGGTCAGGTCGGAACGCAGCATGCCGAGCGCGATCGACTTGTCGACGCGATGGCCCCAGCCGCCCGACGTCGTCTCGCCGACAATCTTGCCGTCATACCAGAGCGTCGACATATAGGGCGCGTCGCAATCGCTGGGGCTTTCTACGACCAGCGTGACGAAGCGCTTCTTCACGCCCTGCTGCCTTTCGTTGAGCAGCGCCGCCTTGCCGCGGAAGTCGGGCTTGTCCCATTTGACGAAGCGTTCGAGCCCGCCCTGCAGGATCGAATAGTCGGTCGAGAGGTCGCCTTTCCAGGCGCGGTAGCCTTTTTCCAGCCGAAGCGAATCCAGCGCGTACATGCCGAAGGGCTTTAGGCCATGCCTCTGGCCGGCGGCCCAGACCGCGTCGAAGACGGTAGCCGTGTCCGCGACCTTGGTGTGGATCTCCCAACCGAGCTCGCCGGCGAAGGAGACGCGCACCAGCTTCGCCCAGCGGCCGGCGATGGTCGTCTCCTGATGCGTCAGCCAAGGCAGGGAAAGATCGGCGTCGCAGACGTCAGCAAGAATAGCGCGCGAGTTCGGGCCGGCGAGAATCTGGGTTGAGTATTCCTCCGTGCGATCGGTCAGCCTGAAGGCCGCATCGGCCGGCATGCGCGACTTCAACCATTCGAAGTCGTGCCACTGCGCGACGGCCGCGGTGATTAGCGTCATCTGGTCCTCGCCATGGCGCACGACCGACATTTCGGTAACGATGCGGCCCTTATCGTCCGCGAAATAAACCAGGCCGATGCGGCCGGGCTTCGGCACGAGGCCGGTGACCTGCAGGGCCAGCCATTCGGCGGCGCCCGGACCTTCGAGGTTGAAACGCGAGAAGCCGGGCAGGTCGAGGATGCCGGCTGCGTCGCGCACAGCCAGGCATTCCTCGCGAACGCGCTGCTGCCATGGCCCGTCGCGGCGGAAAGTCAGCGTTGATTCTTCCGAAATGTCGTCGCCCGGTTGCGCGTACCAGGTGGCGCGCTCCCAGCCGTTATAAGCGTCGAACTGGCCACCCCGCGCTTTGACGCGCTCATGCAGCGGCGAGTGCTTGCGGTCGCGGCCGGCCGGCCAGGCGTGGCGCGGGAACTGGATGGCGTATTCGTTGCCGTAGATCTCCATGCCCTTGGCAACGCAATAGTCGGGTGCCGAAGCAAAGGCGGTGAAGCGGCGCGGATCGCAGGACCACATGTCCCATTCGGTCTGGCCCTCGGTCACCCATTCGGCCAGCACCTTGCCGGCGCCGCCACCTTGCGCAATGCCGAAGGTGAAGACGCAGGCCTCGAAAGCATTCGGCACGCCGGGCATCGGACCGATCAGCGGATTGCCATCCGGCGCGTAAGGTATCGGCCCGTTGATCACCTTGGAAAGGCCTGCGGTGCCGAGGATCGGCACACGGGCAACGGCGTCGGCAAGGTAATGCTCGAGACGGTCGAGATCGTCCGGGAAAAGCTGGAAGGAAAAATCCTCCGGCATCGGATCGTTGTGGCCGACCCAATGCGCGCGGCAATTGCGCTCATAGGGACCGAGATTCATGCCGGTCTTTTCCTGGCGCAGGTAGTAGGAGGTGTCGACGTCGCGCAGCAACGGCAGTTTCTTGCCCTGTTCCTTGGTCCATGCGGCCAGCTCGGGGATTTCCTCGAACAGGATATATTGATGGCTCATCACCATCATCGGCACTTCGCGGCCGAACATTTTTCCAACTTCGGCGGCGCGATAGCCGGCGGCATTGATCACGATCTCGCAGCGGATCTCGCCCTGCGGCGTCGCCACCACCCATTCGCCGTTTTCGCGGCGAACGCCGGTGACCGGGCAGAAGCGGATGATTTTCGCGCCCATGTCGCGCGCACCCTTGGCAAGCGCCTGCGTCAATTGCGCGGGATCGATGTCGCCGTCGCTCGGGTCGTAGAGCGCGCCTTTCAGCTCATGCGTCTCGATGAAGGGGTAACGGCGCTTGATCTCGTCGAGGCCGACGAGGTCGATGTCCATGCCTTGATAGCGGCCCATGCCTTTGGCGCGCTGGAACTCCTGCATGCGCTCCTTGGTGTGGGCGAGCCGCAACGAGCCGGTGACATGGTAGTTCATCGGATAGTCGACCGCGTCGGCGAGGCCCCGGTAGAGCTCGGTAGAATAGCGCTGCATGTTCATCAGCGACCAGGACGACGAGAAGGTCGGCACGTTGCCGGCCGCGTGCCAAGTCGAGCCGGAGGTCAGCTCGTTCTTTTCCAAGAGCACGCAGTCGGTCCAGCCCGCCTTGCAAAGGTGGTAAAGTGAGGAGGCGCCAACGACACCGCCTCCGATGATCACCACGCGTGCCGTGGTCGGCAAACCGGCCATGTTCTCCTCCAACGTCCAAAGCGCGTCAGGACGCGCTTTTGATTCTTTGTTTCATGCAGGCCTTGTCCCAAAAACCGCGGCACAGTTTTGGGCGGCATGCATTGGTTCAGTACACCGGTGGCGAAACCACCCAGATGACGACCGCCGGGTCGGCGCCAGGATTGCGCCAGCGGAACGGCATGCCTTCGAAGCGGAACGAGTCGCCTTCGCTGAGCCGATGCCAGACGCCGCCGATCTCGAGCTCGAAAGTGCCCGACGCGACGTAGCCCGCTTCCTCGGTCGGGCGGCGCGCTTCGGTCTTCAATTCCGCGCCCGGCGCGAAGACCGAGCGCAGCATCTCGAAGCTACCGCCAAGATCGGGCGACAGAAGCTCCTCCACGAGGCCCGATTCGCTTGTGCCAAGCGAGCGGCGGCTGCCGGCGCGCACAACCACGCCGCGCTCCTCTTCGGCAGGCACGTCATGGCTGAAGAAGAGGCTGAGCGGCACGCCGAAGAGTTCGGCGAAGGCCCGCAGGTCACCAAGCGAAGGGATCGACAAGCCGCGCTCGACCTGGCTGACCCAGCCTACTGAGCGGTCGAGCTTCAGAGCAATCTCGGCAAGCGTCAACCCGCGGGCCTTGCGCAGCGCACGAATGTCGCCGGCCAGCAGCCGCTCGCCATTGTCCTGCTCCGATCTGATGGCGGTCGAGGTCACCCGCTCCTCGTGAAAAAATCTGCTCAAATTTCATGAGAAAGCAAGTGCATGAAAAAATCAAGTGAATTTTCATGCAACGCAAGATTTGCTTGCGCCATTTTGGCGGTTGATGCAAAGCCTCGCCATCGAATCGCGAGTGGGGCGTCCGGTCGAGGACCAGTTAGTTATTTGTGTCTGCCTATGGTCGTTGCGGGAATCGGGTTGCCGGGTCCAGCCATGCGTGAAGGGACGGCCCATGCTGGAGAAGAATGACCGGAGCACGCTCGACGCAGCGATCGTCGATGAGGCGATCATGTCGCGCCGGTCGGTGCGCGCGTTTTTGCCCGACATGGTCGACGACAGCACAATCCGCGCCATCCTGACGGTCGCGGCAAGGGCACCCTCGGGCACCAACATGCAGCCCTGGCGTGTCTATGTGACCAAGGGCGAGGTGAAGCGGCGCATCAGCGACGCCATCCTCAATTCGGGCATCCGCGCCGAAAAGGCCGAATGGGACGAGTACCGTTACTATCCCGACCAGTTCTTCGAGCCCTATCTCAGCCGGCGTCGCGCCAACGGTTTCGGTCTCTACGGCGCGATCGGCATCGGCCGGCGCGAAGTCGACAGGATGCGGGCGCAGCACGACCGCAACTTCGTCTTCTTCGACGCGCCGGTCGGCCTGATCTTCACGGTCGACCGGCGGCTGAACAAGGGCTCGTGGATCGACTACGGCATGTTTCTGCAGAACATCATGGTCGCGGCACGGGGCAGGGGCCTGCATACCTGTCCGCAGGCGGCTTTCGCGCCCTATCACCGGCAGATCCGCCCGGTGCTCGACATACCAGACGAGGAGATCGTGGTCTGCGGCATGGCGCTTGGTTATGAGGACACGTCCAAGCCCGAGAACGAATTCCGCACCGACCGCGCGCCGCTCGAAGACTGGGTGACGTTCGCGACATAGCTCTCCGGCGCGGATCGCAGCCCGATGTGCTAATCCGTGCCGATATGCCCGCCATGGCCGCTGACATGGGCACCGTCCTGCGGGGTGAGCCTGAAATAGGCGAGCAGCGCGCAAAGCGTGATCAAGCCTTCGACAACGAACAGGAGCCGGTAGTCGTTGACGCTCGCCTGGCCGCCGCCGGCGAGCAGCGAGAGCATGGCAGCGGCCAGACCGACGCTGATTGCCACCGCCAGCTGCCAAAGGATGTAGTACAGGGCGCTGAAGCGCGAGAGCTGCTCGGGCGCGATGTCCGAGTAGGCGAGGTTGCCGGTCGAGGCCCACTGCACCGAACGGAAAAGGCCGAAGGCGAAGATGTAGGCAAGCACGATGCAGGTAGGCGTGCTTTCCTGCATCAAGGCAAAACCGGCGACCAGCAGGGCGGCGATCGGCGTGTTGACGATCAGAACCCGCTTGAAGCCGAAGCGGTTCAAGATGCGCGGCATGAAGAAGCGCATCAGCAGCGAGCCGATCGCCGCGACGAAGGTCAGCGATCCGGCCTGCACCGCGCTCATGCCGAAGCCGAGCTGGAACATCAGCGGCAGCAGGAAGACAACGGAGCTTAGCCCTATCGTGTCGAGCCCGCCGCCGGTCAGAAAGCTGATGCGGAAGGTGCGGATGCGCAGCAGATTGAGGTCGAGCAACGGATTGCGGGCCCCCAGACAATAGAAGGCCGCGACAGTGAGGATGGCGATTGCCAGGCCGAGCTCGACGCCGATGATGCTGGCGGCGACGTCCTTCGCGGCAAGCGAATCCATGCCGAAGACGAGCAGCGCCATGCCGCCGCCGACTAGCAGGAAGCCGGGAAAATCGAAGGGCGTGCGGACCGGCTTGGTGGTCGTGGGGAACAGCGAGGCCGCGAGCAACGCGGCCGTCAGCGCGATCGGTATGTTGATGTAGAAGATCCACCGCCACGAGACGTAAGTGGTCAGCGCGCCACCGACGAGGGGCCCGACCAGCGGGCCGGACTGGCCGGCGAGCGAAATATACATGTTGATCCTGAGCGTGCGGTCGCGCGGAAAGCTCGACAGGATTACGACCTGACCGAGGGTGCCCATCAGCGCACCGCCGAAGCCCTGCAGCGCGCGCGAGCCGACCAGCATCCAGATGTTTTCCGACAGGCCGCACAGGCCCGAGGCGCTGGCGAAGACCAGCAGCGCAAAGCAATAGACGTTGCGCAGGCCGAAGCGGTCGGCCAGCCAGCCGCCGAGCGGCATCGTGACGATGAGGCTCGCGACATAGACGGTGATCAAAAGCCCGAGCTGGCTCGGCGGGCGGCCCAGGCTTTCGCCGATGCCGGGCAGCGCGGTCACAATGACATTCTGGTCGAGGCTGGTCATGAACACGCCGAAGGCGACGGTCGCCGGCAACAGCAGCGACGGGTCACCCGCCGGAGCAAAGCGGGTCGTGGCTGTCGCCGTAGTCTCTGCGGTCATGGAAGGATGTTGTCGAACCGGTTGCCTGAGGGCTCCGAGAGCCGCGTTCCTTATCTATCGTCTTCGCTGGCCCAAGGCTCAAGCGGCAGTTGTGGCCGTCGATAGTGCCACGCGCCGGCTGAACCAATCCCCGAGTGCTGCCTGCTTAGAGGCAAATTCGGCACGGAAAACCGCCGCGCAGTTTCCTGGAATTGCGCTTAGTGCACCTCGTAGCCGACTTCCTCGCTCGCGTGGCACAAGGCCTTCCAAAAGGAGCGCGCGAAGGAGCGGAACACATAGATGTCGAATTGGTCGCCACCGGTGCGCTGGATCTGTGCAAAGACATCGTGGTGGTTGGTCGAGCGGCCGGCGCCGAGCGGGAAGGCCGGCAAGGCGAAGTCGATAGCGAAGAATTTCGCCATCACCCACTCCGCTTTCGGCCCGGCGATGCGAATCGCGGTGCGGCCATGCGAGAGATCGGTAATCGTGCCGATGGACGGCGTGATCAGGCCGGTGAACGCGGAAGCCAGGCCCTCGGCCTCGTCAACCACGGTGAATTTGCCCGGCGCGAATCCGAACGCGGCTTTCGCGCCGTTGACGACGCCGCCGCCGGCTCCATCCGGCAGGGCAAGGCCTGTCACCTTGTATATGCCGGACATCAGCCGCTTCTCCTCGCCCGGCCATGCTGCGAACTGCAGGATCGAGCCCGGCCGCGTTTCGGACAGGATAACGTCAACGCCATGCTCGAAATTACCGTGCGAGCCTGGATGATAGACCGGTTCAAGCGGCGACAGGCGCTCAGGCAATTGCCGCTCGGGAAGTTGTCGTTCAACCATGCATGCGGCTCCCGTCCGGATCGTAGAAATGGTTGGAGACGATCTCGACCGGCCCGAACCGGTTGCGCAGCGGATCGGAGACGAAGGCGCGCGTGCCGTGGCGCGCCTTGCCGCCTTTGACAAGCGCAAGCGCTATGTATTTGCCGAGCGCCGGCGAATAGCAGCAGGCGGTGATATGGCCGATCGAATCGTGCGGGTTCGCTTCGTCGAGTTCCTCGACGATATGTCCGCCACCGTTGAGCGCGCGGTTGTCGAGAGCGATCAAGCCGACAAGTTCCAGCCGGTCCGGGGCGATCAGGCCTTCGCGATCCATCATGGCGGAACCGATGAAGGGCTTCTTCTTCGACAGCATCCAGTCGAGATGCAGGTCGCGCGCCGTGGTGCGGCCGTCGATCTCCGCGCCGGTGACGTGGCCCTTCTCGATGCGCATGGTGCCAAGCGCCTCGAGCCCGTAGGCGACCAGGCCGAAAGGCTTGCCGGCCTCGATGAGAGCCTCCCAAACGCGCGTTCCATAGCCGGCGCCGGAATAGACCTCGAAAGCCATCTCGCCGGAGAAGGAGAGGCGGCAGATCATCACCGGCACGCCGGCGATCTCACCGTGCACAATGCCCATGAAGGGAAGCGCGGCGTTGTCGACGGCCGTGCCCTTCACGCAGGCAGCGAGGATCGCCCTGGCTTTCGGTCCGCCGATCGCGGCCCCCGCCCACTCGTCGGTGACGGAGGTGACGGTGACCTTCAGTTCCGGCCAGATCACGTCGAGGAAATACTCCAGATGCTGCATCACCTTGCCGGCATTGGCGGTGGTGGTGGTCATCAGGAAATCCTGTTCGCCAAGCCGCCATGTGGTGCCGTCGTCGAAGGCAAGCCCATCCTCGCGCAGCATCAGACCGTAGCGGGCCTTGCCGACCGCGAGGGTGGAAAACATGTTCGTGTAAACGCGGTCGAGGAATTCCGCCGCATCCGGGCCCTGAACGGCGATCTTGCCAAGCGTCGAGACATCGACGATGCCGGCGCTCTCACGCGTTGCCGCGGCCTCGCGGACATAGGCCTGCTCGACCGTCTCGCCGGCGAGACCGTAGATCATCGGGCGGTACCAGAGACCGGCCGCATACATGGTCGCGCCGTTGTCGATGTGCCAGTCGTGCATCGGCGTCAGCCGCTCGGGCTTCAGGTCGCCGAAGCGCTCGGCCGCCAGCGAGCCGATCGACACGGCCGTGTAGGGCGGCCGGAACCGCGTCGTACCGACTTCGGGGATCGGCTTGCCCAGCGCCTCGGCCATGATGGCGAGGCCCGGCACGTTGGAGTTTTTGCCCTGGTCGGTCGCCATGCCGAGCGTGGTGTAGCGCTTCAGATGCTCGACCGAGACGAAGCCCTCGCGGTGCGCGAGCCGCACATCCTCGGCGGTCACGTCGTGCTGGAAATCGACGAAGCTTTTGCCCTTGGCCTTGATCTCGAAGACCGGTGCCGGATCCGGTTCGCCGGGGACGGCCTCCACGACGGGTAGCGGAGCGGAGGACGCGCTTCCGCCGGCGGCCTGAATGCCAGCCGCGCGGCCTTCGGCAATCGCTTCCGCGGTCGTGAAACTGCCGGTGAAGGCGCCGGCGCCGATCCAGCGCTGCGTCGGCTGCGGCGGCAGGAAGGCCTGCCTGGCAGGGTTCCATATGGCCCTGGCTCCAGCCTGGCTGGCGAGATGGATCGTCGGTGACCAGCCGCCCGACATCAACAGGCAGTCGGCATGGATGCTGCGCTCATCGCCGCTCAGCGCGCCGTTCATCAATTCGAAGCGCCGCACCTTGAGACCGGTGAGCGCCTTGCCGCCTTCGGTCGCAACCACGGCATGGCCGGCAAGCAGCTCTGCTTCGGCCTGGCTCGCCGGCCTGCTCATCTCGTTCGACACGTCGCTGCGGACATCGACGATGGCGACGACGGCGGCCCCGGCCTTCTTCAGTGCAACGGCGGAACGATAGGCGCTGTCATTGTTGGTGAACAGTGCGATGCGTTCACCGGGCAGCACGCCATATTCATTGGCGTAGCGTTCGGCCGCATGCGCCAGCATGACGCCCGGACGATCGTTGCCGGGGAATACCAGCGGACGCTCGAAGGAGCCGGTGGCGAGAACCACCGTTTTGGCGCGGATCGCCCAGTAGCGCTGGCGCGGCTCGCCCTTGGCCGGAACTTCCTTGTGGTCCGTCACCCGTTCGAGCGCGGCCAGCGTGTTGCCGTCGTAATAGCCCCACACCGTCGTGCGCGGCAGAAGGCGGACATTGTCATTGCCTTCGAGCTGGCCGACGATGCGCGCCGCCCAGTCGGCTGCCGACGCCCCGTCGATGGTTTCGCCCGACCAGTTGGCGGAGCCGCCGAACTTTGCTTCGAGCTCGGCCAGGATCACGCGGGCGCCCTGGTCGGCCGCGGCCTTCGCCGCCATCAGCCCGGCCGGGCCGGAACCGACGACCAGCACGTCGCAGAAGGCGTTCATGCGCTCGTAGCGCGAGGTATCGGGCGCGGTGCCGGCTCTGCCGAGGCCGGCGGCGCGGCGGATGAAATGCTCGCAGAACATCCAGAAGCGCGTGCCTTTCAACGGACCGATCACCGGTCCCATGAAGGTCTTGTAATAGAAGCCGGCCGACAGGAGCTTGCCGCCGAGCTGGTTGAGCGCGCCGATATCCCAGGCGAGCGAGGGGGAGCGGTTCTGGCTGACCGCGACCAGCCCGTCATAGATCTCGACCATGGTGGCGGGAATGTTGGGCTCGCGCACCTCGCCGCGCAGCACCGTCACCAGAGCGTTCGGTTCCTCGACGCCGGCGGCGAACAGGCCGCGCGGGCGATGGTATTTGAACGAACGGCCGAACAGCGTCACGCCATTGGCGAGCAGCGCCGAAGCCAGCGTGTCGCCGGCGTGTCCGGTATAGCGCGCGCCGTCGAAGGTGAAGCGGATGGTGCGCAGCCGGTCGATGCGGCCGCCGGTTTCTGTGCGGCGAGGGCTCACTGGTGGCCTCCCGCTTTGTGGCCCGCGGACTTGTGTCCGCCACGGGCAAAGGCAGTGCTCAAGATTTCATGGGTTAAGGTGTTTCGCACCACCCGCAGATGCGCGCGGCAGCCGCCGG
The DNA here is from genome assembly GCF_003997575.1 of Mesorhizobium sp. M1A.F.Ca.IN.022.07.1.1. Classification (NCBI taxonomy): domain Bacteria; kingdom Pseudomonadati; phylum Pseudomonadota; class Alphaproteobacteria; order Hyphomicrobiales; family Phyllobacteriaceae; genus Mesorhizobium; species Mesorhizobium sp. M1A.F.Ca.IN.022.07.1.1. The sequence continues at coordinate 8,250 of NZ_RZST01000017.1, read as the reverse complement.
AATGCTGCCAGATCTCATTGTGGTCGCCGGCCGGGTTCAGCCGGTCGTAGACATAGGCATTCCAGGCGTCGAGATCCTGCGAGGCAGGCTGCGGCCGCTCGCGGTTGCCGTCGCCCTGGTAGGTGAACTCAATGACATCGCGCGGGCCGCAATAGGGACAAGTGATCAGCATATGATTCGAAACCTAATGCAGCCGCGGCGTCGCGCCCTGGCCTTTGTCGTCGATGATGAGGCCGCGATAGAAACGGTCGAGCGTGAAGGGCGCGTTGAACTCGTGCGGCTCGTCCTTGGCGATGGTCCAGGCAAAGCACCATCCTGAGGCTGGCGTTGCCTTGAAGCCGCCATAACACCAGCCGCAATTGAGATACATGCCGGGCAGCGGGCCGGTGGTGATGATCGGCGAACCGTCCATCGTCATGTCACAAAGCCCGCCCCAGGAGCGCAGCATGCGCACCCGCGCCAGGCCCGGGAAGAGTGCCAGCATCTCGCTCATCACCTCGTCGACGACGGGCAGGCTGCCGCGCTGGGCATAGCTGTTGTAGCCGTCGAGGTCCCCGCCATAGACGAGGCCGCCCTTGTCGGATTGCGAGATGTAGAAGTGGCCCATGCCGAAGGTGAGAACGGTGCCGATGATCGGCTTCAGCGATTCCGAGACGAAGGCCTGCAGAACGTGGCTTTCGATCGGCATATGCGAAATGCCGGCAAGCTGCATGACTTGGCCAGTGCTGCCGGCCACCGCAAGCGCCACCTTCTTGGCGCGGATATCGCCGCGCGTCGTCGTCACACCGGTGATGCGGTCGCCGTCGCGCAGGAAGCCGGTGACCTCGCAATTCTCGATGATGTCGACGCCGCGCCGGTCGGCGCCGCGCGCATAGCCCCAGGCGACGGCGTCGTGGCGCGCGGTTCCGGCACGCGGCTGCATCAGCCCGCCAAGGATTGGAAATCGCGCCGAGCCCGAAACGTCCAGGGCCGGAACAAGGCGCTTGATCTCTTTGACGCTCATCAGTTCGGCGTCGACGCCGAGATGACGCATGGCATTGCCGCGCCTTGCGTAGTCGTCGAGCTGAGCCGGCGTGTGCGCGAGGTTCAGGCAGCCCCGCTGGGAGAACATGACGTTGTAGTTCAGGTCATGCGACAGGTTCTCCCACAGCTTCATCGAATGTTCGTAGAAGCGGGTGTTCTGCGGCAAAAGATAGTTGGAGCGCACCGCCGTGGTGTTGCGGCCGACATTGCCCGAGCCCAGCCAGCCTTTTTCCAGCACCGCAACATTGGTGATGCCGTGCTCCTTGGCGAGGTAATAGGCGGTCGAGAGCCCATGGCCGCCGCCACCGATGACGATCACATCATAGGACGCCTTGGGGTCCGGCTTGCGCCAGGCCGGTTTCCAGTCCTGGTTGCCGTTGAGCGCGTTCTTGAGCAGCGAAAAGGCTGAGTATTCCGCCATTCTTCCTGTCGTCCTTTTGGTGCGAGCCGGCAGACTATAGAGCAGGCGAGAAGCGCAAAGCCAAGATTGCGCCATCGCTTTTCGACAGGCCGACTTCGATCCGCGCCGAGGCCCGCGGATGGAGACGTCTTGCCGCCTGATAGGCCGGTCTTTATCAAGGGCAGGATTTTCGAAGATTTTTCGGCCGTGAGTCGCCCGTCACGTCATGATTTTCCGACTGCTCCGCCTGATCCTGATCGCCATTGTCGCCGTCGCGGCGCAGCCCTCGCCCGGCGCGATGGCGCAGGCGATCGGCCAGGGCTCCACGCAGCTCATCGCCGACCAGACCAAGGCCATCCAGGATCTGACGGCCAAGACCGACGGACTGGAGAAGAAGTTAAGCGCCCCAGACCAGGACGATGTCGGCCTTGTCGATATCCGCTTGCAGCTCGAGGATATTTCACGGGCAGCGCTGAACAGCGCGCTCGCGTTCCGATCGCGCCTCAACGACATCAATGCGCGCATCCAGGTATTGGGGCCGCCGCCGGCCCAGGGGCAGCCGCCGGAGCCGGCGATCGTCGCCAACGAGCGCGCGGCGCTTACGGCCGAGAAGGCCGAGATCAACGCCGTGGTCGCCGGCGCGCAGAACCTGTCCATCCGCATCAGCGGGCTGGTCGACAGGATCGCCACGCTACGCAGTCAGCTTTTCCGCAGCGTTCTGACGAAACGCTACGAGTTGAGCGATGCGCTGAGCCCGCAGGCCTTTTCCGACGCGCACGACCAGTTCACCGGCCTCTACAAGGCGGTGGCGTCCTGGCTCACCTTCGCATTGAAGTTCAAGTTCCAGGCGATGCTTGCGGCGACGCTGATGGCGCTGGCGCTGGCGGCCGTGCTGCTGATCGGGGGCAGGCGTCTCTTCGGCCGCATCTTCGAGGCCGATGCTTCGGTCGAAGAGCCGTCGTACCTGAGCCGGCTTTCGGTGGCGTTCTGGTCGACGCTGCTGCCGACCGTGGCGCTCGGCGCGTTCCTCGCCTCGACCGTGTTCTTCTTCAACTATTACAACGTCCTGCGCGGCGACATCGGCGAATTCCTCAACGCGCTGCTCTCGGTCGTCGCGGTGGCGTTCTGCGTCAACCGGCTGACCAATGCCGCCCTAGAGCCGCGGCTGCCGAACTGGCGGCTTATTCCAGTCGCAACCGGACCGGCGCGTTGGCTGGTGCGGCTGGCCACCGCCATGGCCGTGGTCCTCGGCTTCAACTACTTCCTGTCCGTCGTCAACGAGAAGATGGGCTCGCCGCTGTCGCTGACGATCGCCAGGAGCTTCGTTGCCACCGTCATCGTGGGCGTCATCCTGATCCTGATGGGTGTGCTGAAGCCTTTCAGGGCGAAGGACGGCTCGTGGCGTCCGTGGCCGGCTTGGCTTCGCTTCATTGCCATCGGGCTCGGCGTCTCCACAATCGCCGCGGCACTGCTCGGCTATATCGGTCTTGCGCTTTTCGTCTCTATTCAGGTCGTCGTCACCGGCACCACGCTGATCACCGCCTATATCGGCTTCCTGTCGGCGCGGGCGATCGGCGAGGAGGGCGGCTTCGCCGACACTTCGGTCGGGCGCTGGCTGTCAGCCAATTCCAGCTATGAGGACACCGCGCTCGACCAGCTCGGCCTAGTGGTCAGCATCGCCATCAACCTGATGATCGTGCTGGTGTTCCTGCCGCTGATCCTCTTGATGTGGGGCTTCCAGCCCGGCGATATCGAAACCTGGGCCTTTAAGCTCGCAACGGGCGTGACCATCGGGTCGGTGACCATCTCGGTGCTCGGCATCCTCACCGGCATCGTCGTTTTCGCCATCGGCTATTTTCTCACGCGTTGGTTCCAGGGTTGGCTCGACGGCTCGGTCATGGCGCGCGGCAAGGTCGACACCGGCGTGCGCAATTCGATCCGGCTGGCGGTTGGCTATGCCGGCGTCGCGCTTGCGGCGCTGGTCGGCATATCGGCGGCGGGCATCGATCTTTCCAATCTGGCGCTGGTCGCCGGCGCACTTTCGCTGGGTATCGGCTTCGGCTTGCAGAACGTCGTCTCGAACTTCGTCTCCGGGCTGATCCTGCTTGCCGAGCGACCGTTCAAGGTCGGGGACTGGATCGTCGCCGGCGACATCAGCGGCACGGTCAGAAAGATAAGCGTGCGCGCCACCGAGATCGAGACGTTCCAGCGCCAGTCGGTGATCCTGCCGAACTCGAACCTCATCAACAATGCGGTTGGCAACTGGACGCACCGCAACAAGCTTGGCCGCGTCGACATCAAGGTGGGCGTCGCCTATGGCAGCGACGTCAAGCGCGTCCACGCCATCCTGCTCGGCATTGCCCGCGCCCATCCGATGGTGCTCAAGAACCCCGAGCCCTTCGTGCTGTTTGCCAATTTCGGCCCGGCTGCACTGGAATTCGAGATCCGCGTGTTCGTCGCCGACGTGTTGAACGGCAGCATCGTCCAGAACGACATCCGATTCGCGATCTTCGACATCTTCGAAGACGAGCACATCGAGATCCCGTCGGCGCCCCGCGCCGTGGTCGAGAGCAAGAAGCATGAGCCATGGCCGATCGACGACGACAAGATCGAGGCCGAATTCGCCGAACGCGAGCGGCTGGAAGCGGAGGCCGCGGCCGAGCAGGCGCGTCTGGCTAAAACCAAGAGAAGAGGCCGCAAGCCCGACCCCGACTAGCTTTGGCGCCCGCGGAAGCCGATTGTGGCATGAATGCGGCATTCAGTTGCGGTTCACGTTACATCTCATATAAGCTCTCACGCAAAGGGCGAGAATGCCTTGCGAAATTGAACAGAGGCGGTGTGGAAACACCGGAATTGCAATGTGGAAGTCTGTCGTTGCCGCCGTCGCTTTCCTGGCCCTTAGCGGTTCGGCTTTTGCCGCCAGTGCGGTCAACAAGGACGCCCAGACGCGGACGTTGATCGTGACCGAAGGCGGCGGCAAGACCGAGCTGGCGCTGGCCGCCGGCGAGACTGTGGAGTTCTGCCCGAATGGCTGCTTCGTCACCCTGCCCAATGGTGATCTCGAAGCGCTGACCGGTTCGGAAACGGTCGAGATCTCCGGCGGCGTTGCGCGGATCAAGTAAGAACTCCTTGAATATGATCGGCAAGGCCGGGCGTTTGTCCGGCCTTTTATCGTTCCGGTAGCCGCTGCTTAACGATAACGCCGGAAGTGTTCCCGTCGTGGTTAAGCTCAAGACTGCCAGCTGCCAGGTCGACTTCCAGGCCTAGGACTTCGGGGTTTTCGCCTGAGCGAAATCGCATGTGGAGCCGAGCCGGCGCGGCGGGTCGCGCGGCATCCGCGATGTGTCGCAAACAGGCGGTAGCTCAATCTGCGTCCTCTGCATATTCTGGCGCAATTCGAACGGGCGCCGGCGCGCCCGCTTTAGCACTTTGGAGTCGCGGGCATGGCAGAGTTTCCGAAAAAGGCGAAGGTCGTCATCGTCGGTCTTGGCGGTATTGTCGGCGCGTCGGTCGCCCATCACCTGATCGAGCGCGGTTGGGACGACATCGTGGGCATCGACAAGTCGGGCATCCCGACCGATATCGGCTCGACCGCGCATGCCTCGGACTTCTGCTACACGAACAGCCACGATTTTATCTCCTGCCGGACGACGCTCTATTCCCTCGATTTCTACGAGAAGATTGGGCATTACGCGCGCATCGGCGGCCTCGAAGTCGCGCGCGTCGGCGACGATGGCCGCATGGACGAGATCAAGCGCAAGATTGCTTCCGCCAAGGCATTCGGCACCCGCGCGCGCCTGATCGAGCCGGCCGAGATCAAGCAGAAGTTCCCGCTGATCGAGGAGCATCTTGTGCAGGGCGGGTTGTGGGACCCCGACGCCGGTCTCGTCATCCCGCGCTCGCAGACGGTGGCCGGCAAGCTCGTCGACCAGGGTGTCGCTTCCGGCAAACTCCGGGCTTTCGCCAACACCTCGGCCAAGGACCTGATCGTCGAGAACGGCCGCATCAAGGGCGTCGTGACCGAGCGCGGCACGATCGAAGCCGATTATGTGGTCGTCTGCACCGGCATTTGGGGCCGGCTGACCGCGGCACTGGTCGGCGAAGACCTGCCGGTCATGCCGATCGACCACCCGCTGACCTTCTTCGGCCCATATAACGAGTTCGCCGCCACCGGCAAGGAGATCGGCTGGCCGCTGCTGCGCGACCAGGGCAACTCGGCCTATATGCGCGACACCGGGGATCCCAAGACCGCGGAGGGCGGGCAGATCGAATGGGGCTATTACGAAGAGACCAATCCGCGTCTCTGCCATCCGCGCGACCTGCTGGAAAAAGACCAGGCGCGGCTCTCGCCCTCGCAGCGCGACCTCGACATGGAGCAGATCATGGCGCCGCTGGAGCGCGCCATGGAACTGACGCCGATTCTCGGCGAGCTCGGGTACAATGAAGGCCATTCCTTCAACGGCCTGCTGCAGGTCACGACCGACGGCGGCCCGTCCATGGGCGAAAGCCAGAAGGTCAGGGGCCTCTGGTACGCCGTCGCCATCTGGGTCAAGGACGGCCCGGGCATGGGCAAGCTGATCGCCGACTGGATGACCGACGGCCGCACCTCGATCGACCATCACGCCATCGACTATGCGCGCTTCTACCCGCACCAGACGAAGGAAGAGTTCATCTGGGACCGCTGCACCGAGACGGCGATGAAGGTCTACAATCCGGCGGTGCATCCGCGCGAGCCGTTCTCCAAGGGCCGCAACATCCGCCGCTCGCCGTTCTGGGAGCGCGAGAAGGAACTCGGCGGCTACTTCATGGAGCTGGGCGGCTGGGAGCGCGCCCATGGGTATGCCGCCAACGAGCATCTCCTGGAAAAATACGCCAACCGCGTCCCGGTGCGCGAGAATGAGTGGGACAACCGCCATTTCTGGCGCGTCTCCAATGCCGAGCATCTGGCGATGAGCGAGGATTGCGGCATCGTCAACCTCTCGCATTTTTCGATGTACGACGTGGAAGGGCCGGACCATGTCGCGCTGCTGGAATGGCTGTGCGCGGCCAAGATCGGCGGCGACAACAATATTGGCAAGGGCATCTACACCCACTTCCTCGACGAGGAAGGCATGGTGCGCGCCGACTTCACCGTGATCCGCATGGCCGATCGCTGCCGCGTGATCGACGGCGCCGACGCCGGGCCGCGCGACTTCCGCTACATGCAGCGCACCGCGCAGGACAAAGGTTTCGATGTCACTGTCACCGACGTCACCGAAAAATACGTCACCATCGGCATCTGGGGGCCGAATGCGCGCACGACCCTGCAGAAGGTGGTCGAGGACCCGAACGGGCTGACGCCGGAGAATTTCCCGTTCGCGGCGATCAAGCCGATCAGGATCGGCGGCAAGGACGTCACCGCCTTCCGCATCTCCTATGTCGGCGAGCAGGGCTGGGAACTGCATATGCGCTATGAGGACGGGCTCGCCGTCTGGGACGCGCTGCGCTCGACCGGTGTCATGCCGTTCGGCGTCGAGACCTACGCCAACACGCGCCGCATGGAGAAGAGCCTGCGGCTGCAGAACGCCGACCTCTTGACCGAATACAATCTGCTCGAGGCAGATCTTGCCCGCCCGAAGGTCAAGGAGAACGACTTCTGCGGCAAGGCCAAGCACCTGGAATATCGCGCCCGCGAGCATCAGCCGGCTATGCTCTGCACGCTGGTGATGACCGAGAACACCGATTCCAAGGGCGTCGCGCGCTATCCGGTCGGCATCATGCCAGTGCAGGATCCCGCGACCGGCGAGACGCTGGTCGACGAGCTCGGCCGGCGCTCCTTCACCACGTCGGTCGCCTACGGCCCGACCATCGGCAAGAACATCGCGCTCGCCTATCTGCCCTGGGCCTGCTGCCAGGAAGGTCGCAAGCTGCAGGTGGAGTATTTCGGCGAGACCTATCCGGTCGAGGTGGCCGGCGTCGGCTACAAGCCGCTTTACGACCCGGAGAATCTCAAGCCGCGCAGCTAAGCGAGCGCGCGTTCGTCCGGATTGGTGGAAGGCCCGGTCGACGCCGGGCCTTTTTGCTTTGTTCATGCGCGATTATCGCTTACCGTTGCGTCATGTCCGCTTTGGGCCGAACAAGGCATTGGCTTTCCGGCGCCGCCGCGCTGGCGCTGCTCCTCGGCCCGCCCACGCGATCGAGTGCGATAGAGCCGGTAGATGTCGAGCTGGTGCTCGCAGTCGATGTTTCGCTCTCCATGTCGCCGGCCGAACTCGAGATCCAGCGCCGTGGCTATGCGGCGGCACTGACGGATGACAACGTGCTCAAGGCCATCGCCGACGGCGTCCACGGCAAGATCGCGGTCACCTATGTCGAGTGGGCCGGCACTAGATGGCAGCGGGTCGTCGTACCGTGGACAGCGATTGCCAATCGCGCCGACGCCGAACGGATCGTTGCGCAGATGAACGCACGTCCGCCGGACAGCGCGCGACGTACTTCGATCTCCGGCGCGCTGGCCTTCGGCAGCGACCTTTTCGCCGAAAGCGGCTTTCAGGGGACCAAGCGCGTCATCGACGTTTCGGGCGACGGACCCAACAACCAGGGCGCGCCGGTCGACATCACGCGCGACGAGGTGGTGAGGCAGGGCATCACCATCAACGGACTGCCGCTGATGACAAGGGGCGGGTACGGCGGCGCCTTCGACGTCGCCAATCTCGACCGCTACTACAGCGACTGCGTGATCGGCGGGGCGGGCGCCTTCATGATCCCGGTCAACGACTGGACGCAATTCCCGGAAGCGATCCGCCGCAAGCTGGTGCTCGAGCTCGCCGGCCCGGCCTCGCGGCAAT
>NZ_RZST01000179.1:0-12068 GCF_003997575.1 Mesorhizobium sp. M1A.F.Ca.IN.022.07.1.1 | reverse complement strand
GTGCCGGCACGGAGACGAGATTAAGCATTGGGCATTTTATGATTTGGGCAAAATCTAGGCAGAGCTGCGCAACGTTTTCTCAAACCCAGGGTGCTTGATCGGCGTCGTTTTATTCGCTTCTCAAGCGCTAAACGTTTGTATTTATGACTATTTCTCCTGATCCCCGCATGCGTCCGCGTTTGGCACGTCGCTTGCAACCAAGTTTGATGAGATCGGATCGTCAACCATCACCGGTTGCCGAGCGGAAGGGTTGCCTTCGAGGGGAAGGCGCTCGACCGGAGCGCGGCGTATGACCGCGCCCGGTCGGGCATCGCATCGTGCCGCAGGGCAGGAAGATCTCTCCGCTGCTCACGGTCCTCGAAAATCTGAAGTCCGGCTTCGCGCCGCTTCAGCGCGGCGACCGCAACATTCCTTCGCATGTCTTCGAGGTGTTTGCGGTGCTGAGGCAGATGCCTTCGCGGCGCGGCGGCGACCTGTGCGGTGACCAGCGGCAACTCGCCACTCGGGCGGGCGCTGGTGATGCGGCCGAAGCTACGCACGCCGTCGCCGGTCTCGCGATGCAGAATAGATTCCTCGTGCGGACGCCTAGATCATTGCTGATTATGCACCGTTGATGACGCTTGCTAGTAACGGAATGGATCCTTGGGTCTTCGCTTCGGTTCGCGTCGTTACGCGGAAGGATGACGAAGTGTTCGACGGCTCTGTGTGGCCATTAGCGCATGCTAGTCTTTCCATGGCCTTGGTGAGTCGGGCTCTTTCCGTATCAGTCGAGATGAAGGGGATGGCGCGGGCTCCGCCCGCAAGGTCCGCGCAAGCAAGCTCGCCTAGCTTTCCCCGCAGTGATTGTCGGTCGATGCGTCCAACAAAAGCTTGCCAGGGGAAGGCGATGGAACGTTTTGTCGAGGACTATCAGAAGCGGCGACTGACCGAGCGCGTCGATATCATGACGGCGATCAACATCCTGATGTCGCAGGGCTACGACGAGGATGATCTGCTCGGCGAAATAACCAAGGTTTTTTACGTTGACCTCGACGCCTATAACGAAGTAATCGAGCACCATTGACGGCCTGAGCAGCAAGACTTCAACCGTTCCGGAATTGCTCTGAGCTTCAAGCGCAGCGGTGGATGTCGAGCACGCGGCTGCGAGCGAAGACTCCGACATTCCGTAAGGTCAGAGGACGAACACCGACAACAGCAGTATGATGCCGACCGCCATCATCACCAGACCTGGCCAATTCTGAGACAGGCCGAGGAAACGGAGTCCGCGTCGCCGCGGCTCCAGTGTGGGGCCTGGTGTTGCCAGGTTCGGCGCCGGACGGTCCGGCGCTGTAGATGCCGGGTCACTCAGGCGTCCGCGCCTCAAAGTGGCGCCTGCCATGTAGACGACGCCTGCGATGGTAAGCAACGCACCGAGGATGACGGTCATCTTCCCTCGCTCCTTTCCGACGCTGCGGGATGTGGCGAGCGTTTCGCGAGGTCGCCGTACCGAATCTTTCGGCGAGATCACCCTCCGCCGACCTCGCGATCGGCTGGGACAGAACGGTCAACATGGCCAGCAGGTTCCGACAAGCCAACCGCCGACGGCGTTCCGCGCCGGGCAAACTTCCGGCGTTCCAACAAAGAGCCGCGGCAGTTTAGGCCGCCACCCGCTTCATCAGCGCCATGGCACCGAAGGGCGCACGCACCTTGCCCTCGCTTATGAAATAGGCGAACACGTCGCGCGGCTTGACCGGCGCGTCGGTCTTGGGATCGGCGCGCGGCAAATCGGCCGGCTGCCTGCCTTCCGCCCAGGTCTTGACGCGGCCCGCCCATTCGTCGAGCCCTTTCGGCGTGTAGCAATCGGGATTGTCGTCGCTGCCGGTTTGCAGGCGGGCATAGACGAAATCGCCGGTGACGTCGGCGATCGCCGGATATTTGGCGTGGTCGGCATAGACGATGGCGGCATTGTATTTGCGCGCCAGAGCCGGAAATTCCGGGACAATGAAGCTGTCATGCCGCACTTCGAGCGCATGGCGCAGCGGCACGCCGTCCTGCTTGTCGGGCAGCAGCTTCAGGAAGGCCTCGAGATCGTCCGCATCGAACTTCTTTGTCGGCGCGAACTGCCACAGGATCGGTCCCAGTTTGTCGCCGAGCGCGACAATACCCGAGCCGAGGAAGCGCATTATCGATTCCCCGGCCTCGCCGAGCACGCGGCGGTTGGTGACGAAACGGTTGCCCTTGAGCGAAAAGACGAAGCCGTCCGGCGTATCGTTCGCCCACTTGACGAAGGTCGGCTCCTTGAAGCTGGAATAATAGGTGCCGTTGACCTCGATGCTCGGCACCTGGCGGCTGGCATAGTGCAACTGCTTGGCCTTGGCTAGCTTGTCCGGATAGAAGGAGGTGTCCCAGGGCTCGAAGGTCCAGCCGCCCATGCCGGAGCGGATCTTTCCTTGGCTCATCGTCTTCCTCCTCCGAGTTTTGAATGCGGCTCAGGCTGCTTTGTCGACCGGCTTGGCCATGTCGACCAATATCCATCCTGGCCGGTAAGGGTTGGCGCGGCGACCCGTTTCCCGATAGCCGTAAGCCGAATAGAGCGCGATGTTCCGCTCCATGCGCGAATTGGTGTAGAGCCGCACCTCCGGCACGCCCCATGACCGCGCCTGCTCGTCGGCGAAGTCGAGCAGCGCGATGCCGAGTTTCCTGCCCTGGAAGGCCGGCGAAACGGCAACGCTGAAGATCATGGCATGATCGTCGTGCCGCTCGAGGACAAGCAGCCCGGCCAGATCGGAACCATCCTCCAGCAGCCAGACCTCGCCGCGCGCAATGCGGGGCGCATAGTCCTCGGTCACCGGGATCGGCGGCGCGCCGAACAGGGCGGTGTAGGGGGCGTAGGCGTCCGTGGTTATCGCGACGACAGCTTGGAGATCACCTGCAAGCGCTTGCCTGATCTTCATTTGAGACTGTTCCAAACGCTTGCCGACCCACTTGCTCACTCGGCCGCTTCGCGCTTGCCCCCGGGGCGCCGCTCCAGAAGCTCCTTCAGGAACTGGCCGGTGTAGCTGCGCTTTTCGCGCACGATCGCTTCCGGCGTGCCGGAGGCTACCAGCTCGCCACCGCCGTCGCCGCCCTCGGGGCCGAGGTCGAGCACCCAGTCGGCGGTCTTGATGACTTCGAGGTTGTGCTCGATCACCACCACCGTGTTGCCCTGGTCGACCAGCTCATGCAGCACTTCCAGAAGCTTGGCGACGTCGTGGAAATGCAGGCCGGTGGTCGGCTCATCCAGGATGTAGAGCGTCTTACCGGTCGCCTTGCGCGACAGTTCCTTGGCCAGCTTGATGCGCTGCGCCTCGCCGCCGGACAGCGTCGTCGCCTGCTGGCCGATATGGATGTAGCCGAGCCCGACCTGCTTCAGCGTCTCCAGCTTGTCGCGCACACCGGGCACCGCCGAGAAGAACTCGACGCCTTCCTCGACCGTCATGTCGAGCACGTCGGCGATCGACTTGCCCCTGAACAGCACGTCCAGCGTCTCGCGGTTGTAGCGCTTGCCATGGCAGACGTCGCAGGTGACGTAGACGTCGGGCAGGAAGTGCATCTCGATCTTGATGACGCCGTCGCCCTGGCACGCCTCGCAGCGGCCGCCCTTGACGTTGAAGGAGAAACGGCCCGGCTGATAGCCGCGCGCCTTAGCCTCCGGCAGACCGGCGAACCAATCGCGGATCGGCGTGAAAGCGCCGGTATAGGTGGCCGGGTTGGAGCGCGGCGTGCGGCCGATCGGCGACTGGTCGATATCGATGACCTTGTCGAGGAACTCCAGGCCCTCGATGCGATCATGCTCGGCCGGATGCTCGCGCGAGCCCATGATGCGGCGTGAGGCCGCCTTGAACAGCGTCTCGATCAGGAAGGTCGACTTGCCGCCGCCGGAGACGCCGGTGACGCAGGTGAAAGTGCCGAGCGGGATCTCCGCCGTGACGTTCTTCAAATTGTTGCCGCGCGCGCCGATGACCTTGATACGCCGGTTCTTTTTCGCCTCGCGGCGCACCGCCTGCGTCGCGACCTCGAGCTCGCCCGACAAATACTTGCCGGTGATCGAGGCGGGCGTCGCCATGATCTGCTGCGGCGTGCCTTGCGCGATGATCTCACCGCCATGGATGCCGGCGGCCGGGCCGATATCGACGACATAATCGGCATGCAGGATCGCGTCCTCGTCATGCTCGACGACGATCACCGTGTTGCCGATGTCGCGCAGGTGCTTCAGCGTATCGAGCAGGCGGGCATTGTCGCGCTGGTGCAAACCGATAGACGGCTCGTCCAGGACGTAGAGCACGCCCGTCAAGCCTGAGCCGATCTGCGAGGCCAAACGAATGCGCTGGCTCTCGCCGCCCGACAGCGTGCCGGAATTGCGCGACAACGTCAGATAGTCGAGGCCGACATCGTTCAAGAAACGCAGGCGCTCGCGGATTTCCTTCAGCACCCGGACGGCGATCTCATTCTGCTTTTCGTTGAGCTGCGCCGGCAGATCGGTGAACCACCGGTCGGCCTTGCGGATCGACAGCTCCGTGACCTCGCCGATGTGCCTGCCGGCGATCTTGACTGAGAGCGCTTCCGGCTTCAGCCGGTAGCCGTTGCAGGCGGGGCAGGGGGTGGCCGACATGAAGCGCTCGATCTCCTCGCGCATCCAGGCCGATTCCGTTTCTTTCCAGCGTCGGTCGAGGTTGGGGATGACGCCCTCGAAGGTCTTGGTCGTTTTGTAGGACCGCAGGCCGTCGTCATACTGGAAGGTGATCTCGCGCTCGCCCGTGCCGTGCAGCACGGCCTGCTGCGCCTCGGCGCTCAGATCCTTGAACTTGTCGCCGAGCTTGAAGCCATAGGCCTTGCCCAAGGCCTCAAGCGTCTGCGCGTAATAGGGCGAGGTCGATTTCGCCCACGGGCTGATGGCGCCGTCGCGCAGCGAGACATTCTCGTCCGGCACAATGAGGTTGGCGTCGATGGCGCGCTGGCTGCCGAGGCCGTCGCAGGTCGGGCAGGCGCCGAACGGATTGTTGAAGGAGAACAGCCTGGGCTCGATCTCGGGAATGGTGAAGCCGGACACCGGGCAGGCGAATTTTTCCGAGAACATGATGCGCTCATGCGTCTCGTTCTTCGACTTGTTGACCGAGTCCTCGCCCGTCCGGCTGGCGTCGAGCGGCTTGTCGGCGAACTCGGCCACCGCAAGCCCGTCGGCGAGCTTCAGCGCCGTCTCCATCGAATCCGCAAGCCGCGTCGCCAGATCGCCGCGAACTACGATGCGGTCGACGACCACGTCGATGTCGTGCTTGTATTTCTTGTCCAGCGCCGGCACGTCGGCGATCTCGTAGAAGACGCCGTCGACCTTGACGCGCTGGAACCCCTTCTTCTGCAGCTCCAGAAGTTCCTTGCGGTATTCGCCCTTGCGGCCGCGCACGATCGGCGCCAGCAGGTAGAGACGCGTGCCCTCGTCCAGCGCCAGCACGCGGTCAACCATCTGGCTGACCGTCTGGCTTTCGATCGGCAGGCCGGTGGCCGGCGAATAGGGAATGCCGACGCGGGCGAAGAGCAGGCGCATATAGTCGTAGATTTCGGTGACGGTGCCGACTGTCGAGCGCGGGTTGCGCGACGTCGTCTTCTGCTCGATCGAGATGGCGGGAGACAAGCCGTCGATCTGGTCGACGTCCGGCTTCTGCATCATTTCCAGGAACTGGCGGGCATAGGCCGAAAGGCTTTCGACATAGCGACGCTGACCCTCGGCATAGATGGTGTCGAAGGCAAGCGACGACTTGCCGGATCCCGACAGGCCGGTCATGACGATCAGGCTGTCGCGCGGCAGGTCGAGATCGACGTTCTTGAGATTGTGTTCGCGCGCGCCGCGAATGGAAAGATATTTTTGGTCGGCCATCGCCGGTCGCCGCCTCAGGTCTGGAATTTGCTGGATTGGCGGGTTTGTCCCGGCCATCCCCTATGTAGGTAATCTCGTCGCCGCGTCGAGAGACGCCACAATCTCGACCAAAGCGTTTAACCGCCTTTCGCGCGAGCGGGCAAGCGGAAAGAACAAAGGCCGAACACCCTCCTGACAAAGCGCTGTGGAAACAGCGGCTGCAAAAACCGTCGCGACCGATCAGTCGAAGGCATTCGACTTACCTGGACGTAACCTCCGATCGATCACATTTTTCTGTAACCGGCTCTTCAACGGTTGACGTCCCGGACCCATGGGGGCAGTCTCAAAGGCGTCAACGAAGCCGGCCGTCTGTCGATGGCCTCGTCACCCAGAGGTGGCCTGCGAGACGCCGCAGGCTTCAGCGATTTGCGCTTCGGACGACATTGCCACAACGGACCAGGAGCGGAGCATGACGCCACCGGACAGTCCCTTGAGGCTCCACGAAGCGATGGAGCCGCGGCGGGCATAGTGCCAGGGTAGGCGTGAGCGCCACCCGAAAAACGTGACCTGCCGATTCCTACAATCAGAGACCATAGTCGGATCGTCGGCTGAAAGCCGCGTTGCATCCGAAACAGAACGCCGGCAGTCCACTCCCGGCTAAAATTGGGTTTCAGATCCATGAAAGCCCCGTCCACCTGCGGAAGCAGTGGCGGGGCTTGCATTTTGCGAGTCGAAGGTCCGTCGCCGGCGTCCGCAATGCGGGGTAAGCTTCAGTGGTTGGGAGGCCTGATGGCGCCCGTTGCCATGTCGATGGTTATGCTACCCGAAATCCTGACATCGGTGTCGCCGATCTTGAACGTGCCGTTGCTGCCGGCTGGCAGTGAGTCGTCAGGCTCGGGCTGCGGCGCGGGCTTGGCGATACGGTAGTCGCTGCTCACGCCGGGCAGTTTTTGTGTCGAATTGTCGTCGGCAAAAGCGGCGGTGCCGACCGCAAGCACGCCGGCGACTGCGACAACGGCAAAACCCAGATTCGTCAAGGAACGCGCTCGGATCATGCGCGAACTATAGAGGCGCGCCGAAGGCGAGGCCAGATGCGCCGCAATCAATTTGCCGCGCGGTCAGGCCGCCTTCTTGCGCGTGTCGTAGACATGGTCGACGAGCCCCCAGGCCTTAGCTTCCTCGGCGGTCATGAAATAGTCGCGGTCGAGCGTGCGCTCGACCTCGTCATAGGTCCGGCCGCAATGCTTGGCGTACAGCTCCGTCATGTGGCGCTTGGTGCGCAGGATGTCCTCGGCGTGGCGCTGGATGTCGGAGGCCTGGCCCTGGAAGCCGCCCAGCGGCTGATGCAGCACGATCCTGGTGTTGGGCAGCGCGATGCGCCGACCGGGCGAGCCCGCCATCAACAGGAATGAGCCCATCGAGGCGGCAAAGCCCATGCACACCGTCGACACCGGGCAGGAGATGTACTGCATGGTGTCGTAGATGGCGAAGCCGCTGGTCACCACGCCGCCCGGCGAGTTGATGTAGATCGATATCTCCTTGTCGGGATGGTCCGATTCCAGCGACAGGAGCTGCGCGCAGACCAGCGCCGACACGCCGTCATTGATCTCACCGTTGATGAAAACGATGCGTTCGCGCAGCAGCCGCGAGAAAATGTCGAAGGCGCGTTCGCCGCGGCTCGACTGCTCGATCACCATCGGCACGAGATTGGCAAAGGCGCTCATCGCAGATCTCCTCGGTTCTTTGGTCAAGCCGCGCGCAGCATCATGCTTGGCGCGTTGGCGGCAGCTGGGCTCTTGCGCGCGTGGAGCGAAATCCCGCAGCCGGCGCCGGAAACGGCGACGACAGGTTGCGCGACCGTCGCGAAACCATCATGGACGATGCTGAGATGCGTGCCGCCGGAAACCGTGCGCGCGAGCGTGAAGGTGACAATGCTGTCGAAGATGGGGCCGTCGAATGCCGGTAGCCGGTCGGCAGCGTCCACGCCCGGTCGCTCACGCCAGGAATAGCGCAGCAGCTTGCCGGGCTCGGCCTCGAGCACTTCGCACTCGATCGGCGCGTTTGGTCCGGCAAAGGCAAAGCGCTCACCGATCGCTGGCTTGATGTCGTTGGGCATCAGCCAAGCGGCGAGCAGTTCCGGCTCGGTGAGCGCCCGCCAGACTTTTTCCGGCGGATCGGCAAGCTCGCATTCGAAGCTGAGCGGCGCGTTGGCCGCTGCTGGGTGTTTGGTAATCGTCATTGGTCCATTTCCTTCAGAACCCTCTTCAAACGCTCGATGCGCTCCGGCCAGAAGGCGCGGTAGCGTTCGATCCAGCCGAGCAAGGGATCGAGCCCTTGAGGGTCGGCGCGGTAATAGGCGTTGCGGCCCGCGCGCCGCTCGATCACCAGTCCGGCGCCGCGCAGCACGGCAAGATGCTGCGAGACGGCCGGCTGCGACACGCTCACGCCGGCGCGCAGCTCGGACACCGTCAATTCGCCGGCCGCGAGCCGCTCGTAGACGGCCCGGCGTGTCGGATCGGCCAGGGCCCGGAAAATCTCTGCTTCGATCATGCACAAAGCATAAGTCGATACTTATTGGTTTGGCAAGCGCCGTTTTAGGCCGTCCAGCGTCTCACCGGCTCCGCCGCTCCGTCGAAGCTTGCCTCGAAGATTGGCGATGCGAGCACGGCATGGATGTGAAGCGTGCCGGAAGCTACGTTTCGAAAGCCATGCTTACGGTGCGCGGGAATGATCAGGGACTGCCCGGCGGCAAGCACGGCCCGTCGGTCGTCGACCCACATTTCGGCTTCGCCGGCAATCACCGTCAGTACTTCCTCGACTTTGTGCGCATGCGTTGGTGCGCCGCTACCCGGTCCGACCCACTGCTCGAATATGCAAAGGCCCGCCGCGCCATTGGCGGCGGCAACATGCATGCGGGTTTCGACCCCGGCGCGCCACGTTTCGCGCGGCTGATCCTCATGCGAAACAACGTTCATTCCGATATCCCCCTTGTTTCCTGCCCAGGAATACTACCTGTTGCTGACATTCCTTGACAGAAACAGCGGTCAAGACTAGAACGAACAGAGAACAAAAACATTGTGGGAAAAGCCAGCCTTCGCGGGCATGGGCGAACCGCAGGCTGTAAGGTGAGCGACTTAAAATTTGTTTCGGATGAGCGCGGAGAAGTACGATGGCGGGTAGCGTCAACAAGGTCATTCTGGTCGGCAATCTCGGGGCGGACCCTGAAATCCGCCGCCTGAATTCGGGCGACCCGGTCGTCAACATCCGCATCGCCACGTCCGAAAGCTGGCGCGACAAGAATTCCGGGGAGCGCAAGGAAAAGACGGAGTGGCACAATGTCGTCATCTTCAACGACCAGCTCGCCAAGGTGGCGGAGCAGTATTTGAAGAAGGGCATGAAGGTCTATGTCGAGGGCCAGCTGCAGACGCGCAAATGGCAGGACCAGACCGGCAACGATCGCTACACGACCGAGGTCGTACTGCAGAAATTCCGTGGCGAGCTGCAGATGCTCGACGCGCGCGGCGAAGGCGGCGGCCAGGTCGGCAGTTATGCCGGCGGCAACAGCCGGGGTTCCGATTTCGGCCAGTCGGGTCCGAACGAAGGCTTCAGCCGTGGCGGCGGTGGCGGTTCCAGGGGCGGTGGCGGTGGTTCATCGCGCGAGCTGGATGACGAGATTCCGTTCTGAAGGTCTCGCAATCGTCGTTTGAGGGGAAGGCGCGATGTCGCTCGGATCGTTGCTGACAGCGCCTCCTCCCATTCCATGGCACGCGTTCGCCGCCTTCGCCGCGCTGGCGATAGGCGGGGCGCAACTGGCATTGCCGAAAGGCACGACACGCCACCGCGTCTTGGGCTATGCCTGGGCAGCGCTGATGCTGGTCGTCGCCGTCTCGAGCTTCTGGATCCAGCAGATACGCCTGATCGGGCCGTTCAGCCCGATCCACATCCTGTCGATCCTGGTGGTTGTCACCGCCCCGCTGGCGGTCTGGTATGTGCACACCCATAAAGTGGCCGCGCATCGCAGCGTCATGATCAAGCTCTACCTATTTGCGCTGATCGGCGCCGGCATCTTCACGTTGGTGCCCGGCCGCATCATGCACACGGTCGTATTCGGCCAATAAACAATTTCGAGCGAAAGTGCGCCGCGGTTTTCCGTCCGGAATTGCCTATAGTTGATAGTTGCGGCGATAGTCCGCTTGCAAAGCAGCGTCTAAGGAAGATCATCGTGAAAGCACGCGTCAAATGGGTTGAGGAACGCACCTTTGTCGGCGAGTCCGGCAGCGGTCACAAAGTCGTGCTGGGCACGGCGCGTGGGCCGGAAGGCCGGACGCCAGGGCCGAGCCCAATGGAGCTGGTGCTGATCGGCACCGGCGGCTGCTCGGCCTATGACGTGGTCCATATCCTCGAAAAAGGTCGCGAGGCGGTCGAGGACTGCGTGGTCGAGCTGGACGCGGATCGTGCCGAGACGGAACCGCGCGTCTTCACCCGCATCCACATGCATTTCATCGTCAAGGGTCGCGCGATGTCGCACGACAAGGTGAAAAGGGCGATCGACCTGTCGATCGAGAAATACTGCTCGGCCACCGCGATGATGGCCAAGACGGCGGCCGTCACGCATGATTTCGAGGTGGTCGATACAGCAGTGAAATAAGGCAGTAGGGATGCTGCTCAGGCAGCCATCAGCGCCCTGACGCCGTCGGCGACGAACTGCACCGCAAGCGCCGCCAGGATAACGCCGAGCAGCCTCGTCAGGATCGAGCGGCCGGTCTGGCCGAGGATGCGGTCGATGCGCTCTGCCAGCACGAACACCAGAAAGGTGAGCACAAGACAGATCGCGATGATGCCGACCAGCGCCGCTTGCGCGGCAAAGCCCTCGAAGTGTCCTGACAGCAGCACTGTCGCCGATATCGCGCCGGGACCGGCGATCAGCGGGATCGCCAGCGGAAAGGCGGCGATGTTGTGGATCATGTCCTTGGTGATGGCGACGTCGCCGATCTTCTCCTTGCGGTCCTGACGGCGCTCGAACACCATTTCGAAGGCGATGAAGAAAAGCAGGAAGCCGCCGGCGACGCGGAAGGCCGGCAGCGTGATGCCGAACACCGACAGGATCGACGCGCCGGCGACGGCGAACAACGCCATCACCAGAAAGCCGATCACCGAAGCTCGCACCGAGACTTGCTGGCGCTCGTCCCGGTTCATGCCACGCGTGACGGCGAGGAAGAGCGGTGCCAGCCCGGGCGGATCGATGGTCACCAGGATGGTGACGAAGGCGTTGAACAGGGTGTCGAAGCTCGGCATCGCTGGTCCCCTCCCGCCTGGCGAAGCCCAAGCCCTGCATTCGTAGAGCAAAGCGGGAGCGGTGGGAACAGGACGGGAGGATTTCAGCCGGCTATTCAGCTTTGTTGCAATAAGCCTCGAGCCGGTAGCCGTCAGGGTCGATTACGAAGGCGGCGTAGTAGTTGTCGCCATAGGCGGCGCGCAGGCCGGGCCGGCCATTGTCCTTGCCACCCGCAAGCAAGGCCGCCGCATGGAAAGCGTCGACGCCGGCGCGTGTCGGTGCGGCAAAGCAGAAATGCAGGCCGGAGTCCGCGTCGGCCGGGACCGGCCGGCCGGCCTCATTGACCCAGAGTTCTACGGTCCTGGCGCCGTAGCCGAGCGAGCCGGGTGACTGGCTGAGGCACGAGTAGCCGAGGGGCTCAAAAGCGGCGTCGTAGAAGCGTTTCGAGGCGTCGCAGTCGCGGACGCCGATCGAGATATGGTCAAGCATCCTTTTCTCCATGATTAAGGTGGTTGATCGGTCGGGCTGGAGTCGAGCGCCGCGCCAGGAACTCGACCTCCTTGCGCCAGGTTTTGCCGCCGTCATGCGAACGCTCGCCAAGCCAGCGGAAGGCGTTCTCGGTGATGTGCGAAAAGCTCCAGCGCACCGAGGAGCCGATGCCGTCGGCGCCGATCTGCACGATTGTGTCGCCTTCGGCGCGGCCGAGCTGGCGGCTGTAATACTGGTTGCGCGGATCGCTCCAGAAGATATGCCAGGCGTCCGCGCCGGGGTCGTAGACGCGCAACGTCGTGCCGTAGAAGGTCCATGGCCCGAGAGAGGCTTGCACCCCGGCATTCCGCGCCGGCAGAATCCAGACGTCCTGGACCGCCTTGCCCTCCAGAACCCAGCCGAAATGCACCTCGCCGCGCCCAGTGAGCCTGGTGC
>NZ_RZST01000178.1:0-12116 GCF_003997575.1 Mesorhizobium sp. M1A.F.Ca.IN.022.07.1.1 | reverse complement strand
TTGGTGCTCTGGCCGATATGCTGGCCGACCGCGGTGAAGGTTTCGGCAATGACGTTGGCGCGCGAGATGAGCTGCGCCTCGGCGCTGGAGACCTGCTCGTTGAGCTTCTGACCCATCGTTTCGGCGCCATAGGCGAGCCGGTTCTCGACGCTCGCAACCTGCTCCTCGACACGGGCCGCGGCCGCAGCGGCGCTCGAGGCCAGGCGTTCGTCGGCACCGGCGAGCGCCTGCTCGATCTCACGGGCGTGGACGGCGAGTTCCTGGCCGGTCTGGCGGGCACGGTCGGCGACGCGCTGCTCGGTGGCGGCGAATGCGCCGACAATGGTGTCGGCATGTTCGCCGATGGTCGAGGTGCTGCTGGCGATGCGCGACACCAAACGGTTGTCGGCGTCGTCGAAGATGCGGGCAATTTCAGACGCCCGCGACGACAGCGCCTCCGAACCTTCGGCAATGCGCGAGATCAGATGCTGGTCGGCGGCGTCGAAGATGCGGCCGAGATCCGAAGCGCGGGCGGCCAGCGCTTCGGCCGATTCGGTGATGCGCATGCTGAGGCGCTCGTCCGCGCCCTCGAAGTTGCGCAGGATGTCGCCGGCGCGGGCTGCGAGCGACTGCGCCGTTTCGACCGCGCGGGCGACCAGTTTCTGGTCGGCGGCGTCGAAGGTGCCGGCGATCTCGCCGGCACGGGCGGCGAGCTTGTCGGCGGTTTCCTCGGCACGGGCCATGAGCGCGTTGGACGCGTCATCGGCGCGGGCCATCAGCATACTCGAGGTGTCCTGCGCGCGCTCGTGCAGGCGGCGGTCGGCCTGCTCGAAGGCGTTGGCAATCTCTTCGGCCCTGGCGAGCAGCGCAGCCGAAGTCTGTTCGGCGCGTTCGGCGATCTTGCGATCGGCGTCGCTGAAGGCAGCGCCCGCCTGCTCGTGCAGCGTGCTGGTGATTTCCATCACCTTGTCGCGCAGCGCGCCGGCAACGAAGACTGCGGTCTTTTCGAGGACGCCGCGGACATTGTCGACGCCGGCCGAAAGCGCACGCTCCATGGTGCCGGCGCGTTCTTCGATGACGCCGGTCTGGCGGCTGAAGGCCTGCTCGATCTTCTCGACATCGGCAGCGATCGCCGCCGAGATGTCGCTGCTCTTGGCCGCGATCTGGTCGATATGGCCGGACACCGAACGGTCGACGTCCTTGCGCGCTTCGGCGAGCTTGACGAGGTCATCTTCCAGCGCGCGGGCCAGCATGTCGCGGCCTTCGGACAGCTTGCCGATGTGACCGGCGATGACGCCGTCGATCTCCGAGCGGCTTTCCGCCAGCTTCTGCAGATCGGATTCAAGCGCTCGCTTGAGGATGTCGCGACCTTCGGCGAGCTTTTCCACCTGGCCGGAGACCAGCCCGTCGATGCCGGCGCGGCTCTCGGCGAGCTTGGCCAGGTCGGCCTCGAGGGCGCGCGTGAGGACATCGCGGCCTTCCGCGAGCTTGTCCACCTGGGCGGCAACGAGGCCGTCGATCGAGGCGCGGCTTTCGGCGAGCTTGGCGAGGTCCGCTTCGAGCGCACGCTTGAGGATATCGCGGCCTTCGGCCAGCTTCTCCACCTGGCCAGCGACCAGACCATCGATCGAGGACCGGCTTTCGGCCAGCTTGGCGAGATCGTCCTCCAAGGCCTTGGACAGGGTCGAGCGGTCCTGGACCAGCCTGTCGGCGTGGGTCTGCATGAGGCCGCTGGCATTGGCCATGTCGGCATCCAGGACGCGCGACAGCTCGGCGCGATGGTCGGCGATCTTCTGCGAATGATCGACGATCGCGCCCTGGATGGTGTTGAGGTCCGCTTCCAGCGCGCGTTTGAGGATATCGCGGCCCTCGGCAAGCTTCTCGACCTGGCCGGCCACCAAGCCGTCGATGCTGGAACGGCTCTCGGCCAGCTTGGCCAGATCGTCCTCGAGCGACTTCGACAGCACGGCGCGGTCCTGGACGAGCCTGTTCTGGTGATCGGAGATTGCGCCGCCGACGGTCTGCAGGTCGGCCTCCAGGGCCTGCGACAGCTGAGCGCGTTCCTCCTGCACCTTCTCAGAGTGTCCCGCAATGGCACCCCTGATGGTGTTGATGTCGGCTTCCAGGGCACGCTTCAAGATATCCCGGCCTTCGGCGAGCTTCTCGACCTGGCCGGCGACCAGGCCGTCGATCGAGGCGCGGCTCTCGGCCAACTTGGCGAGATCGGATTCGAGCGTCTGGGACAGCAGGCTGCGGTCCTCGACAAGCCTGCCGGCGTGGCTGTCGATCAGGCTTCGGATTCCGCTCAGGTCGCCCTCCAGCGCGCGGCTGAGTTCACCCCTGTCCTCCGCGAGCTTGGCCGAATGGGTCTCGATCAGGTCCCTTATCCCGGCGATGTCGGTCTCCAGCGCCTTGGCGAGCACGGCGCGGCCCTCGGCGATCTTCTCGACCTGGCCGGCGACCAGGCCGTCGATCGAGGCGCGGCTGTCCGCCAGTTTGCCGAGATCGGCTTCCAGCGCGCGCGCCAGAATGTTGCGGCCCTCGGCCAGCTTGCCGACATGTCCAGCGACCATTTCGTCAATTATGGTGCGGGCTTGCACGAGTTTGCCGGAGTCTTCGTTCAGCGCCTGGGAGAGGCGGTTGCGACTCTCTTGGAGTTGCTCAAGATGGGCGCCGAGCGAGGCGTCGATGGCCGCGTGGGACTCGTTGACCTTGCGCAGGTCCTCTTCCAGCGCGCGCGAGATAAGGCTGCGGCCCTCGGCCAGTTTTTGGACCTGACTGGCCACGGCCTCATCGATGCCGGCGCGACTCTCGGCGAATTTCGCGAGGTCCTCCTGCATGGCGGCGGCCATACGGTTGCTGCTGTCGGAGAGCTTCCGGCTGTGGTCTTCGATGGCTTCGTCAATGCCGGCGCGAGCATCGGCGAGGCGCTGGATGTCGGAGTCGAAGGCGCGCGACACGACATGGCGGGCCGCCTCCATGCGTCCGGCGAAATCCGTGGCGCGGGCTTCGAGCATGGAAGAGGTCGACGAGATGATGTCGGCCATGTCGGCACCGATCTGGGTCTTGCCCTGATCGATCATCGACGACAGCTGGTCCTTGCTCTCGGCGAAGGTGTTGGCGATCTCGCGCGCACGTTCGACCAGAGTTTCGTTGATCTGGCGGGCACGCGCTTCGAGCGCGGCATTGAGCTTCTGGGTGCCGGTGTCGAGTGCTTCGGCGCGGGTCTGGAACTCGCTGATCAGCGCCTGGCCGCGCTCGGCCAGCGTCCGCTCGATGCCGCTGAGGCTTGCTTCGAACTCGGAGTTCAGTGTGCGGGCGGCGCCGCCGAGCAGCGAAACCATGCCGTTGGTGCGATCGTCAAGAAGATCGGTCAGCGAACGGGTAAGGCCGTCCGTGGTGTCGGTCAGCTTGGCGATGCGGGTGTCGAGCAGGCTGGCGAAGGCCTCGCCCGAGGTCGACAGGCGGTCAGTGATCGTGTCGAGCCGGGTTTCCACCGAATCGAAGATCGACAGCGAGCTCTCGTTGATGCGATCGATCAGCGTGTCGCCCGAATTGTTGATCGTCATCGACAGCTTGGTCGAGGCATTGAGGATCGAATCGCGGATGATATCGCTGGCGGCACCGATCTCGTCGCGCAGCGTCTCGTGCGCGCCGTGGATCGAAGCGCGCACGCGCTCGGCATGGCTAACGACAGCTTCGCGCTCGCTGCCCAGCCCGTCGACCAGCGAGCGGATACGCGCTTCGTTCTCGGAATAGGAGCGCTCGATCTGGTTGACTTCGCTGTGGACGAGGGTTTCGAGCTCGACAGCGCGGGCCAAAGTGCGTTCGATGCCTTCACCCATGGCGGCGACCTCGCGGCGAACGGCCTGACCGATCATCATGACGCGGTCTTGGGCAAGGTTTTCCGGCTCGGCGAGGCGGAAGGCCACTTCGGTCATGGATTGCGCGGCGATGCGCATTTCCTGCGCGCGCCGGATCATGGCGGCGAAGGCCCAGAACAGGATGACTGGGATGATCGCCGCGACCGCCAGGCCGATCAGCTCGGGGCGGGCGAAGAACTGGTCGAGAGTGCGGATCTGCCAGATGCTCGGCCCGAACAGCAGGTTGGCGAGGCCGCCGGCGCCCGCGATCCAGGCGAGTGAAATGAACGCGATCACCCAGTAAACGGTGCTCGAAGCGCGCCGGTTGAGGCCATGCAGAAGCGTCCGGTAATCCTTTTGGCGATCGTCATTGGCCGGCGTGAAACCGGCAGGAGCCGGCGTAAAACCGTTCGGTTGCGAGGCGCGCGATTCGAGCGGGCGCAGTTCCGCCGGCTTCGGCTGGGGCGCCGCCTTCGCGGCCTGAGGCTCATTTGCCGGCTCGATTCTATGGCTGCGGCCTTCGCGCGCCAGTTCATCCGCGGCCGCCGAAATCTGGGCCTCGAGATCTTCCATCGACGCCGCCATGTCGAGCCCGCCTTCGTCGCCGTTCAGGTCAAGGTCAAGCGCCTTTTCCAGTTCCGCGGCCACGTCGCTCTCGAGAGATTTGGTCGTCGTCGGTTTCTTAGCCATGCCTTCGCTACCCTGTACTAGCTGCCGCGGGACTTATGATTTTGGCCTGATTCTGGCTTGTCTGGTCCCAGACAGGAGGCTGAAAATGGACGTTCGTATCGTAATGACACACACGGGTAAAGAAAACATGCATTCCCGGCGATACGTAAAACTTTAAATATAAGGTTAACGAGAGCGTGATTTGGCTGCCTCCGTGACAACATTTTTCCCCGGCAATCGTTAACCCGTTGGCGACGGGAATCCGCCTATTTTCGGGCCGCCGGCCGCCCTTTCTTGGAGTAGCAGTGCGTATGCGTGGCGAGATTGGTATTGCGTTTTCCATGCCCGGCGGGGACGTGTCGGGGACGGCAGGTTCGCGACCTGTGGATATGGCCCACCTTGCGCGGCAGACGATGGATGATCGCGCGCTCGAACAGGAGGTGCTGGCGCTGTTCGTGCAGCAGGCGCTTTCGGTGCGCGACAAGATCGTCGATGCCGATGCCAAGGAACGGGTGCTCCTTGCACACGGCCTGAAAGGCTCGGCCCGCGGCATAGGCGCCTTTGCCGTCGCCGAATGCGCTGCAGCCATTGAAAAGCAGCCTGAGGATGGTCGCATCCTGAGGAAGCTGGGCGTGCTGATCGATGAAGTGCGGGACTTCATCGCCGCCATCAGCCGGTAGTCCTCCAGGGAGCACATCCAGAAAAAGCGTCATGCGGTGGCGCTTTCGCGCCGCAGTTGACTTGTCCGGCGGAGTGATTATCTCGGCTGCGACTCCTCAGGTGACAAATGGCCAAGCTGACTTACATCGCCAATGACGGTACTCAATTCGACGTGGAGGCCGAGAACGGCTCGACCGTCATGGAAAACGCGATCCGCAACGCGGTGCCCGGCATCGAGGCCGAATGCGGCGGCGCCTGCGCCTGCGCGACCTGTCATGTCTATGTCGACGAGGCCTGGACGGGTGAGGTCGGCGAGCCGGAAGCGATGGAGGAGGACATGCTGGACTTCGCCTACGACGTCCGGCCCAACTCGCGCCTGTCCTGCCAGATCAAGGTGCGCGACGCGCTCGACGGGCTGGTCGTGCGCGTTCCCGAACGGCAGGGCTGAACCAAGTCTCCATTTCCAATTTTGCCGTGGCTGCTTGGCAGCGGGCCAATGCTCATGCACTGTCGCCAGCATTCCCAAAATGGGGCGGAGCTGATGACGGACACGATCAAGACGGACGTACTCATTGTCGGGGCAGGGCCGGTCGGCCTATTCGCCGTGTTCGAACTCGGGCTCTTCGACATGAAGTGCCATCTCATCGACATCCTCGACCGTCCCGGCGGGCAATGCGCCGAACTCTATCCGGAAAAGCCGATCTACGACATTCCCGGCTGGCCGATGATCACTGCGCAGGGTCTGGTCGACAAGCTGCTCGAACAGATCCATCCCTTCAAGCCGGACTTCACTTTCAACCGGATGGTCTCAAGCCTCGAAAAGCTCGAGGACGGCAGCTTCCGCGTCACCACGGACGAGGCTGAGGTGTTCGAAGCCAAGGTGGTGGTGATCGCCGCCGGCGGCGGCTCATTCCAGCCCAAGCGACCGCCCATCCCGGGCATCGAGAGCTACGAAGGCAAGAGCGTGTTCTATTCGGTCCGGCGCATGGAAGATTTCCGCGGCCACGATCTCGTCATCGTCGGCGGCGGCGATTCGGCGCTCGACTGGACGCTCAACCTGCAGCCGATCGCCAAAAGCGTGACACTTGTCCACCGGCGTCCGGAATTCCGGGCTGCGCCCGACAGCGTCAACAAGATGTACGCCATGCAGGAGATGAAAGAGCTGGAATTCCTGGTCGGTCAGGTGAGCGGGCTCGCAGGCGCCGACGGCCAGCTCTCGTCCGCCACCATCAAGGGTGGCCCGGATGGCGACATCGAGGTGCCATGTACGCGCATGCTGCCGTTCTTCGGCCTCACCATGAAACTCGGGCCGATCGCCGAATGGGGGCTGAACCTGCATGAGAACCTCATCCCGGTCGACACCGAGAAATTCCAGACGTCGGTTCCCGGCATCTTCGCCATCGGCGACATCAACTGGTATCCGGGCAAGCTGAAGCTGATCCTCTCAGGTTTCCATGAGGTCGCCCTGATGGCGCAGGCCGCAAAACGCATCGTCAGCCCGGGCGAGCGCATCGTCTTCCAGTACACGACCTCGTCGACCAGCCTGCAAAAGAAGCTCGGCGTCCACGATTGACGTGATCATTCGGCGAGCACGGGCGCTGCGTGCTCGTCCTTGCCGCGCAGCGGCTTTTCCGGCATCAGCGCCAGCGCGATCAATGCAAGAACAAGAGTGATGCCGGCGGTGAGGAAGATCATCACGAACGGCATTGCCGATGTCAGCTCGATATGCGTCTGCGAGCCCTCGGCGGCGAGCGGCAGGCCGTAGCCGAGCGCGACGGCGCCGAGCAGGGCGACGCCAAGCGCGCCGCCCAGTGTGCGCAGGAAGGTCAGGACGCCAGTCGCGACACCGAGATGGGCGCGATCGACCGCATTCTGTACCGAGACGGTGCTGACCGGGAAGGTCGTGCCACTGCCGAGGCCAATGAGGGTCGTCAGGATTTCGACTTCGAGCAGCGACGCGTGTGTCGCAATGGCACTCAGCACCCCGATGCACGCGATCGCCAAACTGACGCCGACCATGGCAATGCGCTTGTAGTGGACGAAGCGCGGGATCATGCGGCCGCTGAAAGTGGCACCGGCAACGGTGCCGAGCAGGAGACCCAGCATGGCGATGCCGGATTCACTGACCGAGAGCCCGACGACCGATTGCAGATAGACCGGCAGGTAAACCGACGCCCCGATATTTGCCGCCTGCAGCAGGAACATCGACAACGTGCCGGCGAGCACGATCCGGTTGCCCAGCACCTCGAGCGAGATCAAAGGCTCACTGGCCCTCAGCAGCCGCAGCGCGAACAACGCCCAGAACGCGGCCGAGCAGGCCACCAGCCCAAGGATTTCCGGCGAGAACCACGGATAGGTGCTGCCACCCCAGTTGAGCGCCAGAAGCAGCAGCGCCGTGGCGATCACCAAGAGCACTGCGCCCAGCCCGTCGATGCGGTGATGTTTTGCCGCGATCGGCAACTTCTTCAGCGGATTGTTGATGATGGCCATCGCCAGGAAGCCGATCGGCAGGTTGATCCAGAAGATCAACGACCAGTGGAGATGCTCTGCGAAGACACCGCCAAGCAGCGGGCCGGCGACGCTGGCCACCGCCCAGGTGCCGGAGATCCATGCGGCGTAGCGGGCCCGCTCGCGTGGCGGCACCAGATCGCCGATGACGGTTTGCGTCAGCGCGAAAAGGCCGCCACCGCCGGCCCCCTGGATCGCCCGGCCGATGACCAGCACCAGCATGTTGGGGGCCAGGGCGCTGACCAGCGATCCCAAAAGAAAGATCAGGATGGCGGCGTAGATGACCGGCCGGCGGCCGTAGACGTCGGAAATCTTGCCGTAGAGCGGCGCCATCGCGGTGGCCGTCAGCAGATAGCCGGTCACGATCCAGGGCAGGTATTCGGCGTGGCCGAGCGCGCGCGCGATGGTCGGCAAGGCAGGCGACACAATGGTCTGGTCAAGCGCCGCCAGAAGCATCGACAAGAGCACGCCGCCGATGATGGCGTTTTTCTCGCTCTCGCTGATCGACGGCGAGGCCGTTGTCCTCATCGTCGTGCGATTGTCGACGGTCTGGTCCATGCGTCACTCTTTCAAGGTCGGTGCGCCGTCGGCAAGAAGCAGCCGGTGCGGGGCGTCCTGCGCCCGTCATTCGTATCTCGGTTTCCAAAGTCCGCCGGACGGCAAACCCGATATATGTCGGTCGATATAGGCCGTTTTCGACCGATGCTCGAAAGTTTTCTGGAATCTGGCACCATTGTTTCGGCGGTGTTGGCTTTCGCCGGCACCACCGGTCAAATGGTCAAGCCGGCGGCAACCGCCCGCTTTGGGTGCGCTGCATCCGGTAGCGCAGGAGCCGGATGATTCGGCTCTCGAAATTGACGCTTTCGACGCGGTCGAACTGCACCTGGGCGCGATCGTGCTTGGCGAGGATGGCGGCCGAGATCTGGGCGGCCTGGGCCTTCGCGGCTTCGCAGGTCCTTTGCGGATAAGTCGCCTTCAGCGCGTCCTCGAGTTCGCGCGCGTGGTTCTTGGCGATCTCGACATGGCGCTCTTCGTGGCGCTTGATGTCGGCCGACAGCGTATCCCAGAACAGCCTGACCTGCGAATCCGCCTTGCGCGGGCGCCGCCATTCCGGGAGGATCACCTTGACCTTCACGGTCACCTGCGCGTTCGCGATCCGGCAGGAATTCGCGGTCTGCGCGTAGCTGACGCGGGTGGTGAAGGCCATCTGCGTTGCGCCCGGATGCCGGGAGCCGGTGCTCTTCACTTCCGGTCCGTTTTTCGTCAGCTGTTTTTCGATGTCGTCCAGCGTGCGGCCGCCGACGCTGAAATAGCTGTAGGTCTTCACCAGATTCGCCGCGGCGGCCGGCGTGGCGGCCAGCGTGAGCATCAGGGCGCAGAGCAGGGAACGGTTCATCATGTTGCCTCTTCACGCACCTTGCTTTACGGCCGTTGCCGGCGCAACGAAATTGATTTCGCGCGGATCACGCATGGTTGATGGACAATGACGACAAGGCGGTGGCAGCTCGCGCATGGACGCCATCTCGACCTCGGCCCCAAGTCGGTCGTGGTCGGCATCCTCAATGTCACGCCGGATAGTTTTTCCGACGGGGGATTGTTCATCGCGCCGGAGAAGGCGATAGCCCAGGCGCGCCGCATGGCGGAAGAGGGCGCGGCCATCATCGACATCGGCGGGGAATCGACGCGGCCCGGTTTTGCCCCGATCAGCGCCGAAGAAGAGCAGACGCGGGTGCTGCCGGTCATCGAGGCGCTCGCGGCATCGGGCGAGGCGCTGATTTCGGTCGACACCTATCGCGAGGACACCGCGCGGCGGGCCGTCGCTGCGGGGGCGCATATCGTCAACGATGTCTGGGGACTGCAGCGCGAGCCCGGCATCGCGAGAGTCGCGGCCGAGACCGGCGCCGGCCTCATCATTATGCATACCGGCCGTGAACGCCAGAAGCTGCCGGACGTGATCGAGGACCAGCTTCTGTTCCTCAGCAAATCGCTGGAGATCGCGCGCGCCAGCAATGTTGCCGAGGACCAGATCGTGCTCGACGCCGGTTTCGGCTTTGCCAAGGAAACGACGGAGGAAAATCTCGATCTGATGGCGCGGTTCTCCGAGCTTCAGGCGCTCGGCTTTCCGCTGATGGCGGGAACGTCGCGAAAGCGTTTTATCGGCGGCGTCACCGGGCGCGAGCCCGCTGAGCGCGCTGTCGGCACGGCGGCCACGAGCATCATTCTGCGGCTCAAGGGAGCCGATCTTTTTCGCGTCCACGATGTCGCAATCAACGTGGATGCGCTGGCGATGGCCGATGCTATGCTGGCGCGAGAAAAACTTTCTCCCGGACGCTGACGATGTATGTCATCCGCATGAAGAACTGCGCCTTCTTTGCCCGGCACGGCGTGCTGGACGAGGAGGAGACGCTCGGTCAGCGTTTTTATGTCGACGCCGAACTCATCGTCGAGCCCAGCCGGCCGCTGGAGGACGATTCGATCGAGGATACCGTCAATTACGGCATCGCCTTCGCGGTCATCGAGAAGATCGTCACCGGGCACCGGCGTTTCCTGATCGAGGCGCTGGCGCTGGAAGTGGCGAAAGCGCTGGCGGCGCGCTTTCCACAGATCAGGAAAGCGGAAATTACCGTGCGCAAGCCGAACGCCCCGGTTCCGGGCGTGCTCGATCATGTCGAGGTGACAGTTGTCTGGCCTCAATAGCGCCGTCTACCTTAGCCTCGGCGGCAATCTCGGCGATCCGGCGAAATCCATGGCCGCGGCGCTGCGCATGCTGGACGGCGACGACAAGACGCGCGTCACCGCTGTTTCCTCACTGTATCGGACGCCGCCGTGGGGCAAGCTCGACCAGCCGGATTTTCTTAATGCCTCGGCCGGCATCGAAACCGCGCGCTCGCCACGCGACCTGCTCGATCTCTGCCTGGATGTCGAGAGGCGCCTGAAGCGGGTGCGCGAGGAACGTTGGGGGCCGCGCCTGATCGACATCGACATTCTGGTGTTCGGTGACCGGGTGATCCACGAGACGGGTCTTGAGGTTCCCCACCCGCGCATGCTGGAGCGGGCCTTCGTGCTGGCGCCGCTGGCCGAGATCGCGCCCGATCTTGTGGTCGGCAACAAAAGCGTGTCGGAGCGGCTCGGCGCCGTCGATATTTCGGGGATCGAGCGGCTGCCGTCCGGCCGCGAGTGGTGGCTCGGCTGAGCCGTTTGTTTTCAAGCAATTTTCTGGGCGGAAAACCGCTACACTTCTGGAATTGGTCCGGCTATCAGCCGGAGAAACCGCCGCCCTCGAGAAACGTCTTTTCCTCGGGCGTCGTCTCGCGGCCGAGCATTTTGTTGCGGTGCGGAAAGCGCCCGAAGCGCTGGATGATCTCCAGGTGCTCCTTGGCGTATTTGATATAGTCCGGCGCCCTCGCCGCTGTGAGTTCGAGCGAGCGTTCCTGATCCGCGAGCGACTCCGAATGCTCGAAGGGGAGATAGAGGAAGACACGAAGCGCTTCTTCGAGCTCAAGATCCTGACCGGCGGCGATCGCCAGGTCGGCGAAATGCCTGGCCAGCGGATCGGTCGCGTACATATGTCCGGTGCCGCGGAAGCAGTTGCGCGGAAACTGGTCGAGCAGGATCATCAGCGCCAGCGATCCTTCGGCATGCTCGCTCCAGGCGTCGCATTCGCGCCGGGCGGCGGCGTGGTGCAGCTCGAGGAAGCAGTCGCGGAAACCCGAGTCGAACGCGTCGTTCTTTTCGAACCAGGCGTCCTCGCCGGCATCGCGCCAGAATTTGGTGACGGCAAGCGCCCGAGGGTCGAGTTCTGCCATGCGTTGCTCCTCAGCTCTTCGTCTCTGCCTTGTTCAGCACGCCGGCCGTCTCTTCGTTCAGCGCCCGGCCGGCGCGGCGCGGCTGCGCGAGCGGGGTCGGG
The DNA here is from genome assembly GCF_003997575.1 of Mesorhizobium sp. M1A.F.Ca.IN.022.07.1.1. Taxonomy (NCBI): domain Bacteria; kingdom Pseudomonadati; phylum Pseudomonadota; class Alphaproteobacteria; order Hyphomicrobiales; family Phyllobacteriaceae; genus Mesorhizobium; species Mesorhizobium sp. M1A.F.Ca.IN.022.07.1.1. The sequence goes on along the minus strand of NZ_RZST01000178.1, from coordinate 530 downwards.
ATCGGCGTGCCGATATTGCCTTTGAGAAAGCGCTGGCCGGCGCGGATACCTTCGGCGAGCTGTGTCTCGATGCGAGCTGTGTCGCGGCGGCGAACGTCCTCGATCACCTCGGCTACCTCCTCCGGATCGACGCCCAGCGCTTCCAGGGCCGAGCCGCCGAAGACCAGCGCCGATTCAAAGGTCTCGCGCAACTGATAGTCGACGCCGGCGCGGATGAGTTGCAGCGCGGTGCCGCGGTCGAAGGCGCGCGCCAAGATAGTAACCAGCGGGAATTCCGCCTTGATCAATTGCGCGATGCGCACGGCCACGTCCGGTTTGTCGACGCAGATCAGCACGGCGCGCGCGCGGCCAGCGCCCGCCGCACGCAGGATGTCGAGCCGCGTGCCGTCGCCGTAATAGACCTTGAAGCCGAAATCGGCCGCCGCCTGGATCATCTCGACCTCATTGTCGATGATCGAGACGTCGAGGCCGCGCAAAAGCAGCGGCTGGCTGGCGATCTGGCCGAAGCGGCCGAAGCCGATGATCAGCAC